>DATMTC010000001.1:0-1789 GCA_035565115.1 Microbacteriaceae bacterium
CTCGGCGGCGAACGCCTGCGCACGCTCGAGCGACCTGCTCGCGGTTGCAACCAGCGTGCCTGTGCGACTGTGCGCCAGCTGCTCTGCAAAGCGATGAGCGATTCCGCCCGGGCCGACGATGCCCCATCGCACGTGTTCCAATGCCATTTGTGAGGTCCTTATCCTTCGAATCCTTGATCTGCGAACCACTGCCCTGCACTGCATCCGGACCGTGAACGTTCACGGAAACTGTAGCATTCCCTTATGGCCCGCGACACCCCGGCAGGATCTGATCGCCCCGCGACGATCATCGATGTCGCACAGGCGGCGGGCGTGTCACGCCAGACCGTGACCCGCGCGCTCAATGACATGGCGGATGTCAGCGCGAGCACGCGAGACCGCGTGCTCGCAGCCGCCCGCAGTCTGAATTACCGGCCGAACCGCGCTGCGCAAGGACTCGTGCGCGGGCGTGAGATCGCGATCGGGTTCGTTGTCAACGACCTGCGCAACCCCTATTACCCAGAGCTGGCCTCCGAGCTCACCCGCCTGGCGGCCGAGCGCGGCTGGGGCGTGATGCTGTGCGACCTCGGCCCCAATAGCAACACGGGCAGCGGCTCCGATCGCGCAGCGGCGTTGCGGCGTCTTGAGACGGTCGTTCATCGGGTGGATGCGATCGTCGGTCACGTGGCAGGAATCACGCTGGCCGATGTGCTCGAGTCGCTTCCAACAGTGATCTTCGATGGCGAACCGGCTGCGCCCGGCCAGGTGGCCATCACCATCGACTATCGGCCAGGCATCCATGCTGCGCTCGATCACCTCGTCGCGACCGGTCGTCGCCGCATCGCGATGATCGACGCTCTATCGTCATCCGGGGAACCTTCCGGCAGACGGATGACCTACCGAAACTATCTGCAGGCCAACGGCCTCGACTGGTCGCCTGCCTCCGAGATCGCAGGCAACGACACTCACGACGGCGGAATTGCAACGGCGCAGCGGCTCGTCGAGCAGCATCCGGAACTCGACTCAGTGCTCGTCTTCAACGACGTGATGGCGCTCGGCGCCCTCAAGGGCTTTGTGCGCGCTGGCAGGCGGGTGCCAGCTGATGTTGCTGTCATCGGGATCGACGGATTAGACATCGGAACGCTCGTGACCCCAGAGCTGACGAGCGTCGCACTCGATAAGACCGAACTCGCGCTGCAGGCCATCCAGCTTGTCGACGAACTCTTGCGCGGCGCAGACGCCGGCCGATCGCTCGCGCACCGAACGCTTACGCACACCCTTGTGGTGCGCGAGTCCGCATAATGGAGCGTTGAAGCAAAACTGAAAGAAGCACGCATGGCAACACCCTTCATCGCAATCGAAGAACACTGGACGACACCGCAACTGACTGCGGCGTTGGAGTCGCTTCCGGAAGGCAGCCGTGACGACAGTCTCGCGTTCAACCAGATGGGCGACAACCTCCCCCGACTCGAAGACATCGGTGAAGCACGCATCGCCGCGATGGACGAACAGGGCATCGGCCTGCAGGTCATCTCGCTCGCACCGCCGGCGACTGGACCACTCGCGCCGGCCGACGCCGTGCCATTGGCGAGAGACATCAACGACCGCGCAGCGCAGGCCGTTCGGCTCCACCCCACTCGGTTGCGAGCGCTGAGCACCTTGCCGATGGCCGAGCCGGATGCCGCAGCAGCTGAGCTGGAACGAGCAGCCGGGCTCGGCTTCGTCGGCACGATGGTTTATGGGCGCACGGGAGAAACCGCGCTCGATGACCCACGCTACGACGACCTGTTCGCCACGGCCGCCTCGCTCG
>DATMTC010000002.1:0-2645 GCA_035565115.1 Microbacteriaceae bacterium
GATCGTCGTCTGGCTGTCGAGAATGTTCTCGGTCAGCACGGTGAGCTCGAAACCGTCAGGGTATCCGGCCTTCGCCAGCAGCGACTTCGCCTTGTCGACGTCGTATTTGAAGCCGTAACCCGAGATGTATCCGTCTGTGCCTTTCGCACCCATCTGACCGTTGGCGTGCGTGTAGTCGGCTCCGAGTGCCTTGGCGAGAGAGTCACGGTCGATCGCTAGGGCGATCGCCTGGCGCACGTCATCGCTCTTCAGCTGAGGCACCAAGATGCCCTGGGAGTCAGCCACGGTGAGCCCCCAGGTGAAGAACGGGGCCGTCACGAGTTTGAGCCCGGCCGACTTCGCGTTGGCCGCGGTGGTCGGAGACGCTCCGGCGAAGTCGACCTGGCCCGTTGTAACGGCAGAGGATGCCGCGCTCGGGTCACCGATGATCTTGACGACGATCTTGTCGTACTGCTGAGCATCCGGATTGAAGTAGTTCTTGTTCTTAACGTAGGTGTATGCGGAGCCGGTGACTGAGTCGGCAGCAGAGTATGCGTACTGGCCGGTGCCATCGGACTTCGTCAGCAGCGACTTCGGGTCGGCGAGGCCCTTCGGCCCGATGATCTGGCCGACGCTCCAGTACTGCGTCAGATAGAACGGCCCGTCAGGGTACGGAGCCTTGTATGAGATCACGACAGTGTCGCTCGACGGGGCAGTAATCGTGTCGATGGGTGCTGCGTATCGTGCGCTGCCGCCGCCTGCCTTCAGAAAGTATTCGAGGGATGCCTTCACCGCGTCGGCATCCATCGTGGCGCCGTCGGTGAACTTCACGCCCTTGCGCAGCGTCAGGGTGAGCTTGGTGTTGCCGTCAGAGAGCGCCCATTTGGTCGCGAGGTCGGGGATGAGCTTGCCGTCGCCGGTCTGGTAGATCAGCGAGTCGTACGGCAGGCCGGTGAAGATCGCGCTTCCTCCAGAGCCGCCGAGGGCGGGGTTCAGGCTGATCGGAACACCGGCGAACTGTGTGGTGAGTGTTCCGCCCTTTGCGCCAGCGCTATCACTTGACGATGAGCTCGACGGATTGGATGAACATGCGGTGACACCGAGGGCCAACGCGAGCGCGGTGGCGACCGCGAACGCAAGCTTTCGTCTCGGGCTGTGGACTGCAGACATGATGCTCCTTTGCAATGTTTGCTGCTGGGGGGCGCTCCTGCGCCGAGGCTCAGAGTATCAGTAAACCTGATACTCTTGCAATCAGTCAGCACACGCCAATCAGCCCAAGGTGGAGGGTTACTGCAATGTCGCACCGAGTCCCAACGCTGCTCGCACCATCGCGGGGGAGCGTTCCATTCGGCACCGCGTGGCTTCCCGAACTGCGCATGGGAGTCGACCTTGCCGCGGCCGGCTACGTCGAAGAGGAATACCTGCTCGAGGGTGTCGCAACGGTGTGGAGGCACGGTGCGGATGGGGCGGAGCCGGTCGCAGCCGATCTGCCGTTTCGTACCCGCGTTCTGGTGAGGCGGCCGAGGAACCAGGCGAACGCATCCGGTCTCGTGCAAGTTGAGCCGCTGCACCCGGATCTGGACTCTGCCCTGGTCTGGAACGCGATCCACCCCTGGTTGCTGCGCGGCAACCACACCTGGATGGGCGTCACCGTTTTCACGCCCGTTGCGCAGCAGCTGCGTGAGATCGATCCTGAGCGTTACGGCGGCATCGACATTCCCCAGGACGGGATGCAGTACGACGTGCTGGCAGCAGCAATTCGGGCTTTGCGTGCAGGCGAGCTCGGTGCTGCCGGCGTTGAACAGGTGATCCTGGCGGGTATGTCGGCGACCGGCAGCTTCTGTCGCGTCGTGCTGCAGGACGGATTCCAGCTTCGCTGGGCGCGCGCGGATGGCCGTCGGCTGATTGACGGTTTCGTGATCGGCATTTCATCGGGTGGGGCGGGAGCAGCCGGCTATCCGCCGCTTTCGCCAGGGGACGTCGAGCTGCCGGCCGACGATCCGCGTCGAACGGTCACAGCGCGTGACGCTATCGCATTCGAGGTGCTCAGCGAGACGGAAGCAGAGACGCACGAACTCGTCACCCGGCCGGATTCGGACGACGACAACGACCGGTACCGCCTGTATGAGGTCGCGGGCACGGCGCACATCGAGGCTCGGGCGAGCGTGTTGACCAACCTGCAGCAGTTCGAGCGAAGCGGGGGAGTTCGGCCCGCGTTCGACGTGCGCGAGCGGCGCAGCGACGCCAGATACGACCTCTATCTGCGTGGAGCGTTCGATGCGATGTATCGCTGGCTGACTGATGGCGTCGTTCCTCCGCGAGCCGAGCGGTTCCGGCATCGTGCTGGCACAGAAGAACTCGAACGTGACAATGACGGCAACGTGCTCGGTGGTGTCAGAACGCCGTGGGTCACTGTTCCGACGGCCGCGTACGCGCCGCACAGCACGGCATCCGAAGAGTCTGAGCCTCCACCTGAGTGGATGCCGTTCAGCAGGCCCGAGATGCTAGCCAGACTTGTCGGCAGCATGCATCCGTTCTCGCTCGCAGAGCTGCGTCGTCGGTACGGAACGCGCGCAGCCTATCTGGATCGTTTCGCCGCCGCGGTGAACGCCGAGGTCGAGCGCGGCCTGCTGCTCGAACCGGATGCGGCGGAGTTGCTGCGAGAG
>DATMTC010000003.1:0-7138 GCA_035565115.1 Microbacteriaceae bacterium
CTGATAGTGCCTGTTCCGCCGATGAACAGCACATTCAGGCCGGCCTTGTCGTGCTGCAGGATCGCAGCATCCGTCGTCGCGGTTGTCATCAGATTCGCCCCGCGTACCAGTCTTCGAAGCCGTTCTCGGTGAGCGAGATCAGCACGTCTTCTGGCCGGATGCCGATCGGCGCGAGCTTGTCGACCACCGCCGCAAAGAACTTCTTCTTTGTGGCCACCGGATACATGTGCACGGCCGTGATCCTGATCAGCAGCAGATCGCGACGGTCGACGCTGTTGTACCCAGGGTCGAATTTCAGCTCGTCGGAGTCATGCGGCTGGAACACCTGAAAGCGATCGTCGGCCGGGATGCCGAGAGCCTCAATCTGAGCATCGTGGATCGCGTTGCCGATCTCAGCGTGCGACGCCTCGAAGAGCTCGCGGCTGAGGTCGATGTTGATGAGTGGCACGTGTTTTCCTTTCGTTACTTAATAGCGCCGGCCGACAGGCCGCGCTCGAAGAGCCTCTGCAGGCACAGATATGCGACGACCTCGGGGATGGCCGTCAGTACCGCCGAGGCGAGAATCTTTGTTTGGTCGTTGCTGAACTCTCCGATGAAGAATTGCGGAACGAGCGTGATGCCCTGCATGTCCTGCGACTGCAGGAACACAAGCGGCATGAGGTAGTCATTCCACGCGCCGATCAACGTGAAGATCAGCACGGCAGCCGCGATGGGCCGGGTGAGTGGAAGCACCAGATAGATGAACCCGCGGAACGAATTCGCGCCGTCCACCCGCGCCGCCTCGAACATCTCGTCAGGCAGACCGTTGATGAAGTTGCGTGTGAGCAGCACAGCGAACGGCACCTGCAGCGCCGCCAACGTCAAGATCACAGCCCAGTACGTGTCGAACAGTCCTAGCGCTTGCGTTGTCGTGAACAACGGTGTCAGCAACACAACTTCGGGCAGCGTCAGGCAGGCAAGCAGCATCCAGAAATACACCTCGCGGAACCGAATGTGCAGCTTGGCGAATCCGTATGCAGCAAGCATGGTCACGAAGTAGACCAAGACGATCACGCCGGCAGCAATGATCGCGCTGTTCAGGAAGAACCGAAAGAACCCAGGCACGGCCAGCACGTCGCCGTAGTTGCCCCACCCGTCTCCCGCCAACGAGCCCTGCACCATGACGATGAGCGGAAACAAGAACGGCAGAACGAGCAGCGTGGCAACGATTTGCAATACCACTTTGCTCCACCGACCACGAACTTCAAACAGCATCAGCGGACCTCCTTCCGTTCGCGGGCTATGAACTGCAGCACGATGGCCATCGCCAGAGCCACGAGCAGCATGATGATGGACAGGCCTGCGCCATATCCGACATGTGCGCGTTGGATCGTCATCTGGTAGATGTACGTTCCGAGGAACTGGGTGGCGTTGTTCGGACCGGCGATCGTGACCAGCCACGGCACGTCGAACGTCTTCAGGGCTCCGATTGCGCCGAGGATGGCAAGCGCCACGGTCGTCCCGCGCACCCCTGGCCAGATGATGCTGGCAAGCACGCGGATGTTGCCTGCGCCGTCGATGCGCGCAGCCTCGATCAACGACTGGTCGATCTGGCTCATCGCCGCGTAGTAGAGCACGAACGTCAGTCCCGTCCACTGCCAGATCGTGATCAGCATGATCACTGGGAGTGCTGTCGACTCTTGGCCTATCCACGGCTGTGCAAGTGCGCCAAGCCCGACGTGATCAAGCACCCAGTTGAGTTGGCCGTTCGCTGCGAACAGTTGACGGAAGACCGGAGCCATGATGGCCGGCGCAAGAACCACCGGCACAAAGATGATCACCTTGTACAGAACGCCCAATTTGATCTTCGAGTGCATCAGTGTTGCGAAGACCACGCCGAGAACCGTCTGAGCGGCGAACGTGACCACGAAGAAGACAATCGTGTTTGTGATGGCTTTCCAGAACACCGGGTCAGCCGCGATCGACGCATAGTTGCGCAGCCCGACGGACTCCCGATCCGGGCTGGCACCGTCCCAATTCAGAGTCGACAGGAGGCCGGTGTAGCCGATGCAGTAGTAAATCAGTCCAACGCTCAACACGAGCGCTGGCAGAATCCAGGGAAGTCCAGGCGCAGATCGCAGCCCGCGGCGGGGCCGGCCAGTGAGGCCGTCCCCGCGCGCGAGTCCGTTCATGCTGCGCACCCGTTCGGTGCTGGTCATCCGTTTGCCGCTTTCGCCGCCTCTGCGGCCTGCTGCAATGTTTGAGCGGCTTTCTCAGGCGTTGTGTTTCCTCCTGCGACGGACTGTGCTGCCGCCAGGAAGGCGTTTTCGATATCGGCGTTCAGCAGCGCGAATCGGGGCTCGTCGATGGACGCCGTCTTCTTCAGATAGTCGTTCACGGGGCCAGTCTGCAGCGACGGATCGACGAACTTGATCTTGTTGAAGTCGGGCGAGATCCCGTTCAGGGTCGCCGTCGTGTCAAGGCGATCTGCCACGACTTGCTGGCCAGCTTTACTCGTGGCCATCCACTTGACGAACGTCTCTGCCGCTGCGCGGTTCTTCGACTTGCTCGCCACCGCGAGGCCGTAGTCCGCGTCTCCGAACATCTCACTCGTGTTGCCCTTGTTCGCCACGTCGGGGAACTGGATAGGCAGAATCGGGAACGGTTTGGCTCCCGCGACCCCGGCTGCCGAGATCGCCTGCGTCATGGCATCCTGGGTCGCGTACTGCGTGTACCAGCTGCCCATCATGACCATTGCGTACTTGCCGGTGAGGAACGCGTTGTTGATATCGGGGTACTGCTGGGCTCCGAGCGCTCCCTCCTGCATGATGCCGCTGGTGAACAGGTCCTTCCAGATGGAGAGCGTCTTGACGATCACCGGATCGTCCCACTTCTTCTGACCCTTGGATGCCTTTGTCCAGAAGCCGGGCTGCACCGAATTGGAGATGGCCTGAAGGGTGTCCTGATCGAAGCCTTCCTGTGCTGCGCCCTGCGCGAAGCATCCGACACCGTTGGCCTTGAACGTCTTGCACACGTTCTTCCACTCGTCGAGAGTGGTCGGCGGCTTCAGGTTGTACTTGGAGAACAGCTCGGCGTTAACCCACAACGAACCGGCGTAAGAAGATCCGATCGGAAGAGCGGTCAACTTGCCCTTCGCCGTCAACCCGTCGACCGCGATGGGCGCGATCTTCGACTTCCAGTCGCTGCCGAGCGCACCTTTCACTACGGGAGTCAGGTCTTCCGCGTACGAACCGAACTGCTGAACGTATGGTCCAGGCTGCATGTCGAACACGTCAGGTCCGCCGTTGGATGCCAGCGCAGGACGCATCGTCGCCTGATAGTCGGAGATGCCGATCAGCTTGAATTTGACAGTGATCTTCGGGTACTTCTTGTTGAAGGCCGCGATGAAATCTTTCGCTTCTGCGGTGTTGGTCGGGGTCCAACCCCACCACGTGACGGTGCCGGATGTCGCCGAGCCCGCCTTGGCCTGATCGCCGCCGTTGCTGCACGCAGCGAGTCCGAGGGCGGCCATACCAACTACCGCGACGGTGGCGAGCGATCGCAACGCTTTCTTCGATCGGAATGGCAAGTGCATTTTGATCCTCTTCGGTCATGGATACTGCGCCGTATCCGGAATGCTCCAAGAACGGCCGTTGTCCTCTGCTGTACGAGTTCTGAAACTCGATTGTTTACTCAAGGCACGACGGTAACCATCGCGAAAGTTGAAGTCAAGTTTTACCTCAAAAGAAGAAACTTTCGTTACCGCAACGATATCGAGTCGAGTTTGATGGGCAGCACTACCAGCGCCAGTTCCTGGCTATTGCGCCAGCAGAAGTGGCGCAATAGCCGAGAACTGGCGTCGCAGCGGAACCATCCGCGGCCTGAGCACCGCGCGCCAGAGGACCAAGCACCGAGCACCGAGCACCGAGCGCCAGCGAACGGCGAACAGCGACCAGCGACCGGCGAAGATCGGGCGGGAGTCGCCGCTAGGCGCGCCGGGGTGCAGTGCTAGGCGCGCGGGGGTGCAGTGCTGTCGCGCACGACCAGGGATGTTGCCATCTCGATGCGGCTGAACGCCAGTTCGGGTTCCGCGCGCAAGCGGGTGACCAGGTGGGTTGCCTGCTCGGCCATCTTGGCCAGCGGAACCCGGATGGTCGTGAGAGGAGGACCGGCCCATTGGGCGATCGTGAGGTCGTCGTATCCGACAACAGACACGTCATCCGGAATGACGAGGTTCAGGGAGTGCGCGGCTTCGTAGACGCCGAGCGCCTGAAGGTCTGACGAGGCGAAAATAGCCGTCGGGCGGTCGTCGGCCGAGAGCAGCAGCCGGCCTTCGACATAGCCATCGCGGTGATGAAAATGCCCTGGTCGAACGTACTTATCGACGATGGGAAGTCCCGCAGCGTCGAGCGCCGCACGGTATCCAGATCGACGCGCGGTCGACGCCATCATGTTGTCTGGACCCGTGATGATCGCGATCTTCGTATGCCCGAGTTCAGTGAGGTGCTGCGTTGCGAGGAACCCGCCGTTCCAGTCGGCTGAACCGATCGACGGGGCATCCGAAGCCGGCGCTCCATAAGGGTCGACCATCACGATCGGGATGTTCCTTGACCGCAATCGCAGTTTGTCGTCGTTGGACAATTCGGCAGCAACGAGGATGATCCCGAGCGGCTGTCTGCGCAGAACTCCGTCCAGCCAGCTGGGCTCGGGTGTGTGATCATCCCGCGCACCTGTGACGACCATGCCGATTTGCCGTGCACGCGTCACCCGCTCGATGCTGGCCATCGCGGCAGCGCCGAACGGGCTGTCGATCTCATAGCAGAGCACCTCGATCAGGGGTGCCGCCCCCTGCGCGGAGTTGCGTCGGTTGTAGTTGCTGTCCTGCAGCAGAGATTCGATGCGGCTGCGCGTCTGGTCAGAGACTCCCGAGCGGCCGTTGAGCACCTTCGACACCGTTGCAACGGATACCTCGGCCGCCTCGGCCACCGCAGACAGCGTCGCCCGCGTCGGCTTGTGATCGCGCGTGTCTTCATCCTCGCTCGGCATGCTGTTCAGCGTATCCCTGCGCGAGTGCGATTTTGAATCATTTCCATCCGCCCGTGATTGTGGCCGGGAGCCTCGAGTGTCGCATCGTGAGCACGGTTGACGCCCCGGCCGCGAACTCATACCCTCTTCTGAAAGAGACTTTTCCTTCTTGGAACGTAACTTACCAACAATCACAACTCATCACAGGGGTGTCAATGATGATCACACGAGACCGGTGCGAAATTCGGATGCTGCGTCGTCATCGAGGATTGGCATGACCGAATTTGCTCGATATCCGTCGCTGGCCGAGCAGCCCGCGTTCGTCAGCGGAGGCGCAACCGGGCTCGGCGCCGAGTTCGTCAAACAGCTCGCAGCGCAGGGCGCCCACGTCGCTTTCGTCGATGTCGACGAGGAAGCAGGGGCCGCTCTCGCGGCTGAGATTGCGGCAGACGGGCATCCTGAACCGTTTTTCGAGAAGGTCGACGTTCGCGATGTCGACGCGCTGACCGCCTCGATCCAGGCAGCATCCGCTCGGTTTGGCCCGATTACGATCCTCGTGAACAACGCGGCGAACGACAAGCGAGACGAAATCGAAGACATCGACGTCGCGACCTGGGACGATCGGATCGCCGTCAACATTCGGCACCACTTCTTCGCCGCACGTGCCGTCGTTCCGATGATGCGGCGTGCCGGCCGTGGTTCCATCATCAACCTCGGCTCGATCAGCGCGCACGCCGACTTCACCGGTTTTCCGGTGTACATCGCAGCGAAGGCCGGTGTCGAGGGTCTCACCCGCACTCTTGCGCGGGAGTTCGGGCCTGACGGCATCCGGGTCAACTGTCTCATCCCCGGCTGGGTCATGACGCCCAGGCAACTCGACAACTGGGTCGGAGACGAGCAGCGCGAGCACATCCTGGCCAGCCAATGCCTGCCTCGACTGCTCTACCCTGATGATGTGGCGCGTCTGATGTTGTGGCTGGCGGCGGAGGATTCGCGGGGTTGCACAGCTCAGACGTGGGTAGTCGATGGCGGGTGGATGTGAACAGGGAACAGGCGGGCGTGAACACTCGGACAGCCGAGAAGGTGACGGGGCCGATCGCGTGGCACGGTGAGGGGCCAGTGTGGGATGCCGCGGGTAACCGGCTGCTGATCGTCGACCTCATGGCGGGGGTCGTTATCGATCTCGCGTCGTTGGATGCTCCGGTGCGGCACCAGGTCGGCACGGTTGCAGCGGCGCTGCGCCCACGGGTGGGCGGCGGCTTCGTGATCGCCACCGAACACGGGTTCTCGCTCGTCTCCGCGGATTTCGAGTTGGAGCGCGCGATTCCTGATGTGCTCACGGACTCCGCCATCCGCATGAACGACGGCGGATGCGACCCGCAGGGCAGGTTCTATTGCGGAACCATGGCATACGACGAGACGCCGGGGGCGGGCGCCATGTACGGCCTGAACCCTGACGGGTCCACCCGCCTGGTGTTCGACGGTGTCACCATCTCGAACGGGCTGCAGTGGAGCGCGGACGGCACCGTCGCCTACTACAACGACACCCCGACCGGCCGCACCGATATGTTCGACTTCGATGGCTCGAACGGGACGTTCCACAATCGCCGGCCGTTCGCATCCGTCGGTGATGGACCTGGACTGCCCGACGGGCTCACGGTCGACGCAGAAGGCGGCGTCTGGACAGCGCTGTGGGGTGGAGGCGCTGCGCAGCGCTACGACGCGTCGGGCAGGTTGACCGAGATCGTAAAGGTGCCTGGTGTGACGAACACGAGCGCGTGCGTGTTCGGTGGCGACGACCTTGCCACCTTGTTCATCACCACGTCGCGCGAGGGGGTGCCGGACGGCGAGCAGCCGGATGCCGGTGCTGTGTTCGCCGTGTCACCAGGTGTAGCCGGGCGCCCGCTGCCTGCATTCGCCAGCTGATCTATCCCGGTGGTCGAGTAACGAGCGCAGCGAGCGTATCGCGTCGCTACTCGACCACCCGACATGTTGAACACGACCTCACGCACCGGTTCTGGTCGCTCCCCCATCGACGTGCAGAATCTGCCCGGTGATGAAGTCGGCTTGGTCTGACACCAGGAAGCCGAGCATATTGGCGAGATCCACCGGTTCTGACGGGCGCTTGATGGTC
>DATMTC010000004.1:0-3461 GCA_035565115.1 Microbacteriaceae bacterium
ATCCCCCGCCAACGCTGTGACCAGACGCAGAAGCGGCTTGTCCTCGGCACGTAGCACGCGCTAACGGGCGACGCGCCGCCGCGCGAAAAGTGCGGCGTGCAGCGCGCTGAGCGTTTCACCGTCGTCGAGGTCTGCCCCCAACAGATCTTCGATGATCGCGATGCGCTGGTAAAAGACCGACCGCGACAGATGACTGGCCGCCGCGGCCGTCGTCCGATTGCCCGGATGCGCCAGGTATGCACCGAGCACTTCGAGCAGATCGCCACCAGCCGCAAGGTCGTGCTCGATCAACGGTCGCAGCATCTGCTCACTGTGTGCTTGCAGCCGCGGATCCCCCGCCAACGCTGTGACCAGACGCAGAAGCGGCTTGTCCTCGGCACGCAGCACGGTCACGCCGCGAGCGTCGGCACCGGAGCGCGATCCGAGCAATTCGGTCGCTTCGTCAAGTGACGAGAGCAAGCCTCGGATGTCATGCGCGCCGCTCCCGAGCACAAGCGTCGTTCCAGACGCTTTCGAATCGGCGGCGATTCGCTCGGCAAACTGCTGGACGGCTGCATCGGACAGCGGCTCGCGCTCGGGCAGGGACAACGCGGCGACCAGAATGGCGCCTGCGCCATCTGCAGCGAGATCGTCTCGAACGCCGACGACCAGGTTCAGGCCGAGGCCTCCTGCCGCCGACCGGACAGCGGCAGGCGTCACGCCATTCCCGCCGATTGCGATCCCAACCAACCGGCGACCTTCGACGGGCAGTCCGCTCGCCTCGAATCGCGCGCGCAGTCCGAATTCACTGCGATAACGGCGACCGAGCAACGTTGCTAGTAGTGCTCGCTGGCTCCGCAGAATCCATTCGTCGTCACGATCGGCGAGCCGGCTCAGCGCCAGCGCGACCGCACCCTGCTCGAGAACATTCAACCGGCCGGCCGGATGCGCAGGGCCAGGCAGCGCAACCAGGTATCCCCAGCGCGTTCCGCGAGCCTCCACAGGCACGATCAGCCACGATCCTCCGACCACCGCAGCCGCGGCATCCGCCCGTCGATGTGCCGCGCGTGAAGCCCGCTCCCACCCGGCAAGCACAGCGTCGGCGTCGAGTGTCTCGGCCGCTATGACGCGGTGGGAGAGATCCTCGAGCACAACTGGTGAACCGAGCGCTCGACCGAGCTGCGTCACGATGAAATCAGCAGGGGACCCACGCAGGCTCAATTCGGTGAACAGGGCATGGATGTCATCGCGTGCTTGCAGCGCGTTGGTCTGATCGGTGATGATGCGACTGTGCACTGCTTCGGTGATCGCGATGAACCGGGCCTGGCGATGCAAGACGACCAACGGGATGTCACGCGCCTCGCACGCCCGCACCAAACGCGCAGGTGCCATCGCATACCGCGCACCCAACTCGAGGATCAGTCCGGCAACCCCTGCCGTCTGAAGCTCGCCGACGTAGCCGTCGAGGTCTTGCTCCAGCGCTGGCCAGCCGACGCCTGTCGACAGCAGAAGTTCACCCCCACTGACCAGTCCGGCCACGCTCTCGGTCGCGGTGACATGCACCCAGCGCACGGGGCGGCCGAGTTGGTCTGACCCGGCAAGCACCTCGGGGGCCGCGACTGTTACAGCATCCAGACGCAGCACGTCTGCGATCGTCACTCCGAACGAGTCGGCCACATCCGGACACTCTGTTCGATCCGCGGCAAGACCGCGACATTCTGACCCGCTCATCTGCCCCGCCTCGCTGCAATCATTGAGTTACAGCCTACGTCGCACATCCGGTCACTCTGTCCGGGGCACCGCTGCGCATCGCCGAATAGCCGGCCAACTACTACAAAGGAGCCACCGTGCCTCTCATCCAGCATTTCATCGACGGTGCAGAGTTCGGCGAAGCCGAGCGAACGGCTCCCGTGTACAACCCGGCGACCGGCGAGCATCAGCACGATGTGATCCTCGGCTCCGTCTCCGACGTCGAGACCGCCATCGCAGCTGCCAGGGCAGCGCTTCCTGGTTGGCGGGCGATGAGCCTGACAAAGCGGTCGCACATCCTCTTCACCCTGCGCCACCTGCTCACCGAGCGCGCGGACGAACTCGCCGCGATCGTCACGAGCGAGCACGGCAAGGTGTTGTCGGATGCCGGCGGCGAGGTCGCGCGCGGACTGGAGAACGTCGAGTACGCATCCGGCCTGATCAACCTGCTCAAGGGCGAGTTCAACCAGCAGGTGTCAGGCGGCATCGACGTGCACAGCGTCAAGGAGCCCGTGGGCGTCGTGGGCTGCATCACCCCGTTCAACTTTCCGGTCATGGTGCCGCTGTGGATGATCGCCAGCGCCATCGCCTGCGGCAACACGGTCGTGCTGAAGCCGAGCGAGAAAGACCCGTCGGCATCCGTTCTGCTGGCGAAGATCTTCATGGAGGCCGGTCTGCCCGCCGGCGTGTTCAATGTCGTGCACGGCGACAAGGTGGCGGTCGACGCGATCCTCGATTCGCCTGATGTCGACGCCGTCAGCTTCGTCGGGTCCACCCCGATCGCCCGCGCCATCTACGAGCGTGCGAGCGCAAACGGCAAGCGCGTGCAGGCGCTCGGTGGCGCGAAGAACCACATGGTCGTGCTACCGGATGCTGACATCGACGCGGCCGCGGATGCTGCGGTGTCTGCCGCGTACGGATCGGCCGGTGAGCGTTGCATGGCCGTGAGCGTGCTCGTCGCCGTCGGTGGCAGCGGGCAGCCGCTGATCGACGCCATCCGCAGCCGCATCGGCGCCCTGAAGATCGGCGCGGGCACGGATGCGACAAGCGAGATGGGTCCGCTGATCACCCGCGACCACAGGGACAAGGTAGCTTCATACGTCGCGAACGCTCCAGCCGAGGGCGCGAAGGTCGTCGTCGACGGGCGCGAGCAGCAGTTCGATTCGGACGGATTCTTCATCGGACTCACCCTGCTCGACGACGTCACGACGGACATGGCCGTGTACAGGGACGAGATCTTCGGACCGGTGCTCGCCGTCATGCACGTCGACACGTTCGACGAGGCCGTCGAACTGATCAACAACAATCCGTATGGAAACGGCGTGGCGCTGTTCACGCGGGACGGCGGGGCTGCCCGCCAGTTCGAGTTCAATGTGCAGGTCGGAATGGTCGGCATCAACGTGCCGATCCCAACACCGATTGGTGCGTACTCGTTCGGCGGATGGAAGAACTCCCTGTTCGGCGACGCACACATCTATGGGCCGGAATCGATCAACTTCTACACGCGCACCAAGGTGATCACCAGTCGCTGGCCAGACCCGTCAGAGTCGCAGATCGACCTCGGGTTCCCCCGGAATCACTGATCGCTCGGTGGTCGAGTAGCTGCTCGCGCAGCGAGCCGCGTCGGTGGTCGAGTAGCTGCTCGCGCAGCGAGACGCGTCTGTGGTCGAGTAGCTGCTCGCGCAGCGAGCCGCGTCGGTGGTCGAGTAGCTGCTCGCGCAGCGAGCCGCGTA
>DATMTC010000005.1:0-3414 GCA_035565115.1 Microbacteriaceae bacterium
GAGCGCAGCCGTCCGCAGGTCTGGGACGTGCTCGAGGAGATCATCCGCGAGCGCCCCGTTCTGCTGAACCGTGCGCCAACGCTGCACCGTCTTGGCATCCAGGCGTTCGAACCTCAACTGGTCGAGGGTAAGGCCATCCAGTTGCACCCGCTCGTCTGCGCCGCGTTCAACGCGGACTTCGACGGTGACCAGATGGCCGTTCACCTTCCGCTGTCTGTCGAGGCTCAGGCCGAAGCGCGCATCCTGATGCTCGCGTCGAACAACATCCTGAAGCCCTCGGACGGCCGCCCGGTGACGCTGCCTGCACAGGACATGATCATCGGTCTGCACCACCTGACGACCATCAAGGAAGGCGCAACAGGCGAAGGCCGCGCGTTCTCCTCGGTGTCTGAGGCGATCCTCGCTAAGGATCAGGGCACGCTCGACCTGAACGCGAAGGTGCGCATCCGCATGGATGACGTCACGTTCGCAGACGGTGAGGCTCCTGAGGGTTACGAAGGTGGCCGCATCCTGCTCGAGACGAGCCTGGGTCGCGCGTTGTTCAACGAGACGCTCCCTGCCGACTACCCGTACATTTCGGAGGTCGCAGACAAGGGCACGTTGTCTTCGATCGTCAACGACCTCGCGGAGCGTTACCCCAAGGTGGAGGTCGCTGCAACACTCGACCGCATCAAGGACGCCGGTTTCTACTGGGCCACCCGCTCCGGTGTGACCGTCGCGCTCAGCGACATGCTCACGCCGCCGGAGAAGCCCGAGATCATCGGACGCTACGAGAAGAAGGCCGCGAAGGTTCAGGGTGAGTTCGATAAGGGTCTCACGACCGAGACCGAGCGCCGCCAGGAGCTGGTGAAGATCTGGACGGATGCTACAGCCGAGGTCGCTGAGGCGATGCAGGCGAACTTCCCGAAGGACAACACCATCTACCGGATGGTCTCGTCTGGTGCTCGTGGTAACTGGCTGCAGGTGCGCAACATCGCCGGTATGCGCGGTCTTGTGAACAACCCGAAGGGTGAGATCATCCCGCGCCCGATCGTGTCGAGCTACCGCGAGGGCCTGTCCGTCGCCGAGTACTTCATCGCGACGCACGGTGCTCGTAAGGGTCTGGCAGACACCGCTCTGCGCACGGCAGACTCCGGTTACCTCACGCGTCGTCTCGTCGACGTCTCGCAGGATGTCATCATCCGCGAAGACGACTGCGGCACAACGCGCGGTCTCGAGTTGCCGATCGCCGCACCGGATGCCACGGGCAAGCTCGTGCGCGACGCGAACGTCGAGAACTCGGTGTTCGCCCGCTCGCTGGCTGCAGACGCTGTTGACCCGAAGGGCAACGTCGTAGCCGAGGCCGGTTCAGACGTCGGTGACGTTCTGATCGACAAGCTGGTCGCAGCAGGTGTCGAGAACATCAAGGTGCGCTCGGTGCTGACCTGTGAGTCGGCTGTCGGTGTGTGCGCGGTCTGCTACGGCCGTTCGCTCGCAACCGGCAAGCTCGTTGACATCGGTGAGGCCGTCGGCATCATCGCTGCACAGTCGATCGGTGAGCCTGGAACGCAGCTGACGATGCGTACCTTCCACACCGGTGGTTCAGCATCCGCTGACGACATCACACAGGGTCTGCCCCGTGTGACCGAGTTGTTCGAGGCTCGCACCCCGAAGGGTGCTTCCCCGATCGCGGAGGCAGCTGGTCGCATCACGATCGAAGACACGGATCGCAGCCGCAAGGTCATCCTGACGCCAGACAGCGGAGACGAAGTTCATACCTACCCGGTGTTGAAGCGTTCGACGCTGCTGGTCGAGGATGGGCAGCACGTCGAGCTCGGCGAGCAGTTCATCGTCGGAACGGTCGACCCAAAGGAGGTTCTGCGCGTCAAGGGTGTTCGTGCCGTGCAGGAGCACCTGGTCGGCGGCGTGCAGGGCGTTTACCGCTCGCAGGGTGTTCCGATCCACGACAAGCACATCGAGGTCATTGTGCGGCAGATGCTGCGCAAGGTCACCGTCGTCGAGCACGGCGACACCGACCTGCTGCCGGGTGAGCTGGTTGACCGTCAGCGGTACAACGAGCTCAACAGGGCCGCGTTGACCGAGGGCAAGAAGACGGCATCCGCTCGTCAGGAAGTCATGGGTATCACCAAGGCTTCGCTTGCAACCGAGTCGTGGCTGTCCGCCGCGTCGTTCCAGGAGACCACGCGTGTTCTCACGCAGGCCGCCATGGAAGGCAAGAGCGACCCGCTGATCGGTCTCAAGGAGAACGTGATCATCGGAAAGCTGATCCCGGCAGGCACCGGCCTTGGCCGTTACCGCAATGTGTCGGTTGAGGCGACGGAGGAGGCGAAGGCGGAGCGTTACCCGAACCGCATCTTCACCGACGACGCCGTGTTCAACGAGAACGATCTGAGCTTTGTCGACTTCGACACGTTCAGCTCGGACGACTACACCCCCGGAACGTACAACTAGTCTTTAGTTTTCGCGTTTCGCCCCGTGAGAAGGCCCCGCCGTTATGGCGGGGCCTTCTCCGTTTAACGTGTCGGCTTAACGCGTCAGCGGTTGTCGGCGGTACTCCAATCCCGCGTCAGCGCTTGTCTGCGGTACTCCAATCCCGTTCAGCGGTTGTCGGCGGTGCTCCAATCCCGTTTCAGCGTGTTTGCCCACTCATAGCGGGCAAAATCACTGAAACGGGATTGGAATGCGTAACGGTCCCTGAGCCTGCAACGGTCCCTGAGCTTGTCGAAGGGACATCGCCGCACCGAACGCACCGGTCCCTGAGCTTGTCGAAGGGACGCGCAGTGCCACCGCTCAGACCAAGGGCGCCGCAGTCGATCCGTACCCCAGGCGTCCACGGGTCACGACGATGAGCACGAGAGCCGTCACCGTGAAGCCGATCGTCACTGGGAGCAATCCGTATTCGTTCAGTATCGGAGCGGGGAAGAGCGGCCCGGCGATCTTATTGGCGAACGTGTTGAACGATGCGTGCATCAGCATCGTGATGAGGATGCTTCCTCGGGCGTGATTGAACACCCACGACATGATGATCGTGAGGGCTGTGATCATCACGATGAACATGATCATGTTGGGGATGCTGAGCGGGGTCCACACGCCACTCCAGAAGAGCGGAAAGTGCCACAGCGCCCAGAGCACGCCCAAGATCACGCTTCCGCGCAGCGGGCCCATGCGACTCTGCAAGCGGGGCAGGGCGAAGCCGCGCCAGCCGGGTTCTTCACCCAGCGGCCCGCCGAGGAAGAACGTTGCGACGAACGCCAGAGGGTACGCAGCCAACAGCGGACCGACCACAGGATTGAAGTAGCCGACCGCCCCAGGCACGACGATTGCGCCCAACAGCACGATGATCGGAATTCCGACGAGGATGAACAGATACCACAGAATGCCGACACGCCACCTGACGTACCGTCGCAGCAGGCG
>DATMTC010000006.1:0-18885 GCA_035565115.1 Microbacteriaceae bacterium
TCGGAACCGAGCAGCTGCCGCCTGTTACCCGGCGATACGATCGGCTCGGGATCCATCCGCGCTCCTCTGCAATCGTGGTCGACTTCCAGTGTGTCAGGCCAGTGGGTGTTGCGCCGTCAATTGTTCGCCAGCAAGGCGCGCTTCACGCCGATCATGTAGAAGCCGTAGAAGCCCGTTCCTGCAGCTGCAGCGATCGAAACAAGCGACCAGACGAGTGCGACGGGCATCAGGCCGGATGCGATGGCCACGATCCCGGCGGTCGCCGCAAGTATGAACCACCCTGCGACGTAGAAATCAATCGTCCGCTGGAAGACCCACGCGAGCGGGATGAAGTGCAGGCCGACGATCAACGCGATCGCCGGGTTGATGTAGTCGGTGTTCCCGGTGGCCCCGAGGATGGCGCAGACGGCGAAGATCGCGAACCCCTCGGTGCCGAAAATGATGCCGAACCAGGTTCCGCCGTTCTCCCGGGGCCTGGAGGTCGATTCTGCGTTGCCGGGATGCTCGTCGACGTGCGTTGGGTACGCCCGCGCGGCCGACAGCATCCGGATCGCCTCGATGACGAAGATCGCGGATAACGCCGAATAGATCACCGCGACAGCGGTACCCAACGCAGGAGTCAGGCCGGCGAAAGCCCACCATCCCCACATGCAGGTGAAGAGCGCCATCAGTGCCAGCCCTCCGGCCAGGCTCTGCAGGGCGATCCGTGGAATTGTCGGCGTTGCAACCGTTGCTGTCGTCATGGTTCAAGCCTGACCGTTGCGCTGTTTGCCTGCGCAGACCACCCGTCATGAGGTGAGCGTGACAATTGTCACGCGGGCGATTGTCACGCGAGCGATCAGTATGAGATTCGGTCGAGTGTGCGGCGTGTCATGCTGCAATGCCCGGCGTGTCGCCCGAATCTCCTCAGGAGAGTACGCAGCCCCGACCCACGGTAAGGGCAGGAGCGAAAGCGCGATCCGCAGATGCGGCGATATCATAGGAATCGTGACGCATTATCGGATGAGTGAAGCGGCCGAGCTGCTGGGCGTCAGCGACGACACGGTTCGTCGCTGGGTGAGCGACGGCGTCCTGACCGCCAGCAAGGATGATGCTGGCAGGCAGATCATCGGTGGGGCGGATCTCGCGAAGCACGCCAAGCGCACGGCTACCCCGCCTGACGACAAGACAGGCGTGCAGCGCAGCGCCCGCAACCACTTCGTCGGACTCGTGACCGACATCGTGATGGATGCCGTCATGGCCCAGGTGGAGTTGCAGTGCGGTCCATACCGCGTCGTGTCGCTGATGTCGAGCGAGGCCGTGCGCGATCTCGGCCTCGAGGTCGGTTCGCGTGCCGTTGCCGTGGTCAAGGCGACGATGGTGGTCGTCGAAACGCAGAAATTGAGCTCAGAATGACGCGCACCGTGCACAGGATCGCCGTGCTGCTTGCAGCGCCGGTCGTCGCGGCACTGCTGCTTGCCGGTTGCGCTTCGGGCAACTCGGCCGGCGCGTCAGATCAGACCGCAACGAAAGCGGCGGGAACGCTCTCTGGAGATCTGACCGTGTATGCGGCGGCATCGCTCACAGCATCCTTCGACGAGCTGGCGAAGAAGTTCCACGCGCTGCACCCCGGCGTCACCGTGAAACCGATCGACTACGACGGTTCGTCAACGCTCGCCACCCAGCTGCGGCAGGGCGCGCCGGCCGACGTCTTCGCGTCTGCCGATCAAGCGAGCATGAACAGGGTGAAAAGCCTCATCGACGCAGGCTCAACCGTGTTTGCACGCAACACGTTGGAGATTGCGGTGCCGCCCGGCAACCCGAAGCGGATCACGGGGCTGTCAGACCTCGCATCCTCAGATCTGAAGGTCGTGCTCTGCGCGCCCCAGGTTCCGTGCGGGGCCGCCTCGCACACGTTGCTCGATGCTGACGGCATTAGCGTGAAGCCCGCAAGTGAAGAGCAGAACGTCACAGCAGTGATCACCAAGGTCAAAGCAGGCGAAGCGGATGCCGGACTCGTGTACGTGACCGATGTTGAGGCGGCGGCCGGCGCGGTGCACGGCGTGAAGATTCCTGATGCAGACAAAGCTGTCAACGAATACCCGATCGCCACGATGAAGGCTGCGCAGAATGCGCAGGCGGGCAAGGCGTTCACGAAGTTCGTCCTCTCTGCTGCCGGACAGAAGGTTCTGGCGAAGTACGGCTTCGCGAAACCATGACGGGCCACAAACCATGACGGGCCTCAATCCATGACAGGCAGGATGCCGAGGCTGCTTTTCGTGCCGGCAGTGATCGGCCTCGCGTTCCTGATCCTGCCGATCGTTGGCCTGCTGTTCCGGCTGGATTGGGCAACGATGCCCGCGGCGATCACCTCAGAAGCCGCACAGACCGCGCTTGGGCTCTCGTTGCGCACGGCAACGGTGGCGACTCTGATCTGCCTGGTCATCGGAGTTCCGCTCGCCATGCTGATTGCGCGAAGCAACTCGCGAATCGGAGGAGTTCTGCGCGCGTTGACGACGCTCCCGCTTGTGCTTCCGCCGCTGGTCGGTGGCATCGCGCTGTTGTATCTGCTTGGCAGGACCGGATTGATCGGTGCGTCGCTGACCGCGTTCGGCATCCAGATTCCGTTCACGACAGCCGCCGTCGTGATCGCACAGTCGTTTGTCGCGCTTCCGTTTCTGGTGATCTCGGTGGAGGGGGCGTTGCGAACGTCGGGAACCCGATACGAATCGATCGCCGCGACGCTCGGTGCACGACGATGGACAACGTTTCGACGTGTCACGCTTCCGCTTGTCGCTCCTGGGCTCATCGCTGGCACCGTGCTTTGCTTCGCTCGTGCGCTCGGCGAGTTCGGCGCGACGGCGTTGTTTGCTGGCAATGCCGCGGGGGTGACCCGCACGATGCCGCTTGCCATCTACACGGCGTTCAACGGGGCGGGGGTCAGCCAGGATTCGGCGATCGCGCTGTCACTGCTGCTGGTTTTCGTGGCTATCGTCATCCTGCTTCTGATGCGCAGCTGGCGCACGGACGTTCAACGATGACGACGGCACTCGAGGCAGCGCTGGTTGTGCGCCGTGGCACGTTCACGCTGGATGTCGAGCTGAGCGTTGCCGATGGTGAGGTCGTCGCGGTCCTCGGCCCGAACGGCGCAGGAAAATCGACGTTGCTGGCCGCCATCAGCGGATTGATCAGGCCGGAGTCTGGCCGCGTCGCGGTCGCGGGCCGTGTTCTGACCAAGCGCACAGCATCCGCCCGCATCTTCGTTCCAGCCGAGCGGCGCAGGATCGGGCTGCTCAGCCAGGACCCGTTGCTGTTCCCACATTTGAGCGCAATCGAGAACATTGCGTTCGGGCAGAGGGCGCAGGGCAGGCCGAGAGCGGATGCGACGCGCGACGCCCACGAATGGCTGAACGCTGTCGGACTTGCCGGCTTGGGCGACCGCAGGCCCGGCGCTCTCTCGGGTGGCCAGCGGCAGAGGGTTGCCATAGCACGTGCTCTTGCTGCTCGCCCAGATGTTCTGTTGCTCGACGAACCGCTTGCCGCGCTTGATGTGCAAACCGCCGCGCACATCCGGCGGCTGTTATCCGAGCGACTGGCGGAGACCGGCACGACGACGATCGTGGTCACGCATGACGTGCTTGATGCGATCGTGCTCGCCGATCGCTGCGCCATCGTCAACGCGGGACGCATCATCGACGATGGTCCGAAAGCGCGGGTGCTCGGGCATCCGAAGACCCAGTTCATCGCGGCGCTGGCCGGAGTGAACCTGGTCGAAGGCATTTCGGATGGTGCGGCTGGCGTTGTCAGTGCCGATGGCGGGGCCGTGCGAGGTCACGTGATGGGCGCCGCGATTGCGGCTGGCACTCAGGCATCCGCCGTGTTCTCGCCGTCTGCCGTGAGCGTCTCGGCGCCGCGGGCAGGTCAGGGTGAGGAGAACCCGCGTGGCAATCGGTGGAATGCAACAATCGAGGCCCTTGAACCGTCAGCGGCCGGTGTGCGCATCCGCGTCCGCGAAATTCCGCACGTGGTCATCGACGTTTCACCGGCGGTCGCCGTTGACATCGACCTAAGCATCGGCGCCCCCATCGTCGTGTCGGTGGATCCAGCTGACGTCGCAATCCGTTCGCGTTCCTGACTTCAGCGGCGACCCGTTCCCGGCACTCTCGATGAGCGCGTTCTGCCCGCGCCGACTTCCCCGTGAGCTACGAGGTGAGCGTCGCTGTGACGGTGATGTTCGCGCCGGCGAACAACCGGGAGATCGGGCACAGCTTGGCAGCTTCCTGCACGATGGACTGGAACGTCGCGTCGTCTGTGCCAGGCACGGTGCCTGTGATGGTCAGAGCCGAGGTGGTGATGGTGGGCGCGCCGTCGACCTCGTCGAGAGTGACGGTCGCCGAGACGTCGAGCGTCTCAGGCGTCAGCCTGTGCTGGCTGAGCGTCGAGGCAAGCGCCATCGAGAAGCATGATGAATGCGCAGCAGCGGCGAGTTCTTCAGGGCTCGTTTTGCCACCAGGATGCTCGGTGCGCGCGACCCAGGTCACCGGCAGGTCAGCCAGTGCTCCCGTTGCGCCGTTGACAACACCTGCGCCTGCGGCAAGTGAACCCGTCCAGACGGTTGATGCTGTGCGTTCTGCGATGCTCATGGTGTCTTCTCCTTGTCGACGATGATCCTGTGATCAGCTTACGCACGGCGTCCGGCCCGGGCAGCCGTACCGCAAGCAGCCCGGCGGAGGTTACGGTGGATATAGCCAAGGGATTTAACCGAGGGCATAACCAGGGCCACGAGTTCTTCGGAGATCGGCGGTCGACCTGATGCCCGAGGTAGCCATGAACCTGATGCGGCGATGAGGGAGGTGAGCAGGGAACGTGACCGACACGCTCGTCTCTGTCGGGCCTCCTGACGAAACCGAGCCCGGGGCATCCGCGCTCGTCGATCGACTGGATCGCCCGCTGCGCGACCTGCGCATCTCGGTGACAGACCGGTGCAACTTTCGGTGTGTCTACTGCATGCCGAAAGAGGTGTTCGGGCGCGACTTCGCGTTCTTGCCACGCGACGAACTGCTCACATTTGAGGAGATCGCCCGGCTGGCGCGCATCGCGGCCGCGCACGGGGTCGAAAAGATCCGGCTCACGGGCGGGGAGCCGTTGTTACGCCGCGGACTCGAAGACCTGATCGCCATGCTCAGCGAGCTGCGCACGAACGACGGCCATCCGCTCGACATCGCGCTGACAACGAACGGATCGGCGCTCGCCGTGAAGGCGCAAGCGCTCAAGGACGCCGGGCTGAAGCGGGTGACCGTCTCCGTCGATTCGCTTGACGACGCCACCTTCAGGCGCATGAACGACGTGAACTTTCCGTTGGCGAAGATTCTGCACGGGCTCGATGTCGCGCACGAGGTCGGCCTTGGACCGATCAAGATCAACATGGTGGTGAAAAAGGGGCAGAACGATCAGGATGTGGTCGCGATGGCCAGGCACTTCAAGCAGACGCCGTTTGTCTTGCGCTTCATCGAATACATGGATGTCGGAACGACAAACGGCTGGCAACTGGGCGAGGTCGTGCCGTCGGATGAGATCGTCAGGCGGATCAACGAGGAACTTCCGCTCGAACCTGTCGCACCGAGCTACGCGGGGGAGACATCCGCTCGCTGGCGTTACCGAGACGGAAGCGGCGAGATCGGAGTGATCTCCAGCGTGACCCACGCATTCTGCTCGACGTGCAACCGGGCCCGAATCTCGACGGAAGGCAAGCTCTTCACCTGCCTGTTCGCCACGCACGGCCACGACCTTCGCGCCTTGATGCGCGGCGGATGCAGCGACGAGGAATTGTCTGAGGCGATGGCACATATCTGGCGCACGCGAAGCGACAGGTACTCGGAATTGCGCAGTTCGCTAACTCCAGGCCTGCGCACGAAGCGTAAGAAGATCGAGATGTCCTATATCGGCGGCTGACGAGACGGGGTGCCACGCATGAGTGTCGGTGATGTCGGAGACCTGTGGTGGAAGTCGGCGGTCGTCTACTGCCTCGACGTGGAAACGTTCATGGACTGGAACGGCGATGGCGTCGGCGACTTCCAGGGCTTGGCGCACCGGCTTGACTACCTCGCGGAGCTCGGCGTGACCTGCCTGTGGCTGATGCCGTTCTACCGGACAGCTGGTCGGGACGACGGTTACGACGTCTCCGACTTCTATGCCGTCGACCCGCGGTTCGGGCACTTCGGCGACTTCGTCGAGGCGATGCGCCTCGCCAGGGCGCGCGGCCTGCGTGTGATCGTAGACCTGGTCATCAACCACACCTCTGACCAGCATCCGTGGTTCATCGAGTCGCGCTCGAGCCGGGACTCGCCATACCGCGACTACTACGTCTGGCGAGACGAACCGCCGAAGCAACAACCAAAGCCGGTTTTCCCCGACCAGGAAACCAGCAACTGGGAGTTCGATGAGGGCACCGGCCAGTACTACCAGCACATCTTCTACAAACAGCAGCCAGACCTGAACGTGGCTAACCCGGTGGTGCGCGACCAGATCGCCAAGATCATGGGCTTCTGGTTGGAGCTCGGAATCTCCGGGTTCAGGGTGGACGCCGTGCCGTTCCTGCTTGACACCTCCGCGATCGTCGACGGCGATTCGAAGCTGCCGGACCCGCACGAGTATCTCGCTATGCTCCGCTCCTTCCTCGACCGGAGAGTGGGCGACGGGATAATGCTCGGTGAGGTGAACCTGCAGCGCGAGGAACAGATGAGATTCTTCGGTGGCGATCTGGGCGACGAATTGACCATGCAGTTCGATTTCATCTCGATGCAATACCTCTATGTCGCCTTGGCCCGCGGCGAGGCGGCGCCACTCGTGCAGGCACTCCAGTCGCGGCCCACATGCCCGCCCGACGTTCAGTGGGGCAACTTCGTGCGCAACCACGATGAGTTGACCCTCGACAAACTCACCGACGAGGAGCGGTCTGAGGTGTTCGCCGCGTTCGGTCCGGAGAAGTACATGCAGATTTACGGGCGCGGAATCGTGCGCCGCCTGCCGCCGATGCTCGGAGGCGACCAGCGACGCATCCGGATGGTTTACAGTCTGCTGTTTTCGATGCCTGGCACACCGGTGCTGTTCTACGGCGAGGAGATCGGCATGGGGGAGAATCCCAAGCGCGAAGGCCGGATGGCCGTGCGCACGCCAATGCAGTGGAACGGGGGAAGGAACGGCGGATTCTCCAACGCGGATACCTCGCAACCGATCGAGGCGATCGTGACAGGGGACTTCGGACCGGCCGCTGTGAATGTCGAGGATCAACTACGTGACGCCGACTCCCAACTCCGGTTCGTGAAGGGTTTGATCGAGCACTACCGGGCGGCACCTGAACTTGGCTGGGGGACGTTCGAACTCCTGGAGCAGCCGAATAGAGCGGTGCTAGCGCACTCGCTGGCCTGGGAAGAAGGCCGGGTCGTGCTGCTCCACAACTTCGCCGACGCAGCCGCGAACGTGCAGATCCGCATTCCGGAGGGGCACCGCGGAACCGAGCTCAGCGACATCTTCAGCAATGAGAAGACGCCGCTGTCTGACGACGGCACCGCGGAAATCGCCTTGGAGCCGTACGGTTTCAGGTGGCTGCGGGCCGTCAGCGAAGCGGACGTGCGCAGGTACTGACCGCGCCGGCTAGAGCCCGACCCACGCTGACGCACCGTCGGTGAACTGCTGACGCTTCCAGATCGGCACCGAGTGCTTGATCAGCTCAACAAGCCGCTCGCAGGCGTCGAACGCTTCCTTACGGTGAGGGGCGGATGCTGCGGCGTAGAGCGCAACGTCGCCGATCTTCAGGCTCCCGACGCGATGGGTCGCTGCGACGGCGAGGCCGGTCTCTTCGGCAACTGTGGCGCAGCACTCGGCAAGGAATCGTTCGGCATCGGGATGCGCCCGGTAGTCGAGAGAGATGACGGAACGTCCCTGATCGTGGTCGCGCACCACGCCGCAAAACAACACAACGGCGCCACGGTCCGGCCCTTCGACCGCCGAACGCACCGCATGCTCGTCGATAACTTCGGTCGTGATCACTGCGTTCTGTTCGATCATGGAGAATCCTTGTAGGCGGGCGAGGTGGGTGAACTGTGGGTTCAGTATCGGGCAAGGCCCGGCTGCACCGTCGCGTACGCGTCGATGCCTCCTGCAAGATTGGACACGTTCTCATAGCCGAGCGCGCGCAGCATCCTGGTCGCATACAGTGAGCGCGGGCCATGGTGGCAGTAGACGACGACCGGCACATCGGTGCGGATTTTCGCCACGGACGATTCGAGTTCGCCGAGCGGGATCAATTCGCTGCCTGGTAGCGCCACAATGTCGGCTTCGACCGGTTCTCGAACGTCGATCAGTTGCAGCTGCGTTCCTGAGCGCAGCATCCGCTCGAGTTCCTGCGCATCGATGTTGAGTTCGGCCGCTGGAGCAGCGTGTGACGACTTCGGCTCTTCGGATGCGACGCCGCAGAATTGTTCGTAGTCGATCAACCCGGTGATCGGTTCGGCATCCGGGATCGACGCGTACTCGATTTCTCGGTAGCGGCCGGTCAACGCGTCGAATGTGGTGACCCGGCCGAGCAGAGGGTCGCCGACGCCGGTGATGATCTTCACGACCTCGGTCGACAGGATCGCCCCGATCGCCGCACAGACGCCTGGCAGAACGCCGCCGAGCTCGCACGACAGCACCTCGTCGGCCGCGGGCGGCACGGGGAAGAGATCGCGATATGTCGGCCCGTGCTCTGCCCACGAAACACCCGCGTGCCCGTTGTAACGCAGGATTGCGCCCCACACCAGCGGCTTGTGCGCGAGGGTGGCCGCGTCGTTGCTGAGATAGCGCGTCGGAAAGTTGTCGCTGCCGTCGACGATCAGATCGTAATCGTCGAGGATGTCCATGATGTTCGCGGAGGTAAGCCTCACCGCGTGCTTCTTGATCACGATGTCGGGGTCGATTGCGGCCACCGTCTGCGCCAACGAGTCAACCTTGGCGGCCCCGATGTCGGCCATGGTGTGCGCTGTCTGCCTGTGAAGGTTGGAGAGTTCAACGGTGTCGGCATCAGCGATTCCGATGGTGCCGACGCCGGCGGACGCCAGATAGGGGACCGTCGCGCTTCCCAATCCGCCTGCGCCGACGACCAGCACGCGGGCCGCTTGCAATCGGCGCTGGCCAAGCTCACCGAAGCCGGGGAGCAGCAGCTGCCTGCTATAGCGGGCCAGCCGTTCGGGACTCAAAGGGGGCGAAGGGTCGACGAGCGGCCGGCGAGCGGATGTGGGTGCTGACACAGATGTGGGTGCTGACACAACTGCCTCCCGTGTTGAATGCGCGCCTACCCGCGACGGTGGGTCGATAGTTCGAGTCTAAGCGCGCTCGCACCCGTCGGATGCTGCTGCCCTCTCGGCGCGCGAAGCCTTGGTGCAAGAACGTATGTTCTACAAAGGTTGAAACTCGTTTGCTTCGACATCGCCGCGAGCACTGCAGAAACTTTCCAGAAATTAGAACATAACTTCGATTTGTGTGATAGAATCGGAGCATGGCATTGGTGTCGGAGCAGATTCGTAACGCGGCCGTTGAGGTCGCTGATTCGCTTGCTGTGTTCGAATCCAGTGTGCAGGCGGCTTCTCTTCCGGCGCTGATTGATCGCTTCGATGATGCCGGTGTGGAGGGGTTGCTGCGCTCGGCGGCCGCGCTACGGGCGCAGGCCGATGCGGTGTTGTCGGCGGGTGCTGGCGTTGTTGCGAAGCGTTCGCGGCGTGAGCTGGGGTTCGACGGTCTTGCCGCGCGTGGCGGGCATCGGTCGGCGCAGGGGCTGTTGCAGTCGATCACGGGGTCTTCGCGGGGTGAAGCGGCACGTCAGGTGCGTGTTGGTGAGGCGATGGGTGAGGCGGATGCTGCAACCAGGCTCGCCGAGCAGCCAGACGCCCAGACTGGCGATCAGACCGGCAATGTGACTGGCAGTGTGACTGGCGAGGACGAGCAGGCGGCGGCCTCTGAGGTGCCGCCGGTTGCGCCGCCGTGGTACGAACCGATCACTCGGGCTGTCACGGATGGGGTGTTGACAGCGGAGGGTGCCGCCGCCGTGTTGCGCGGCATGGGGGAACCGTCCGAGCATTGTGCCGCAGAGGTGATGCGGTCGGCCGCGATCGATCTGCTGGCGGATGTCGCGCAGCGGGCGGCGGATGACCCGAACACGACAGCGGTGGTGAACGCCGACGAGTTGGTCAGGTTGGCCAGGCAGGTGCGGGATCGGATCGATCCGGTCGGGGTGGCCGAACGGTTCCAGCGCCGGTATCAGGACCGGTCGTGCCGGATGGGCCGTAACGCGGCTGGTGCCCGCACCGCGTGGGTGGTCTTCGATGACGAGTCCGCCGCGTGGGTTGATTCGATCGTGGACGCCGGGATGCGTCCCCGCCGGGGCGGACCGAGGTTTGTGGATAAGGCAGAGGCCGAACGTGCCCAGAGGCTGCGGGATGACCCGCGCAGCAATGACCAGCTGGTGTTCGACCTGCTGATGGACACGATCAAGGCCGGCACCCTGGCCGAGCCGGCCATCGCGTTCGGCAGCAGACAGCCTGGCGTGCGAATCATCACCACGAAAGAGCAACTCGACCAGATCGACGCTGACGGTAACCGGGCCGGTGTCGGGTTCGTCGAAGACACCGGTCAGGCGCTGCCCGCGGAGGTGATCGAGTCGATGATCTGCGAATCAGGGACCCGGGAGATCGTGGTCGATGAGGCAGGTAACCCGCTGGATGTTGGCCGGGAACAACGCCTGTTCACGGTGAAACAGAAGATCGCGTTGGCCTACCGCGACGGCGGCTGCATGGACCCAGACTGCGACAGACCAGCCTCATACACCGAAGCGCACCCTCCCCGCCCGCACCGCCGCCACGTCGCTTCGCGACGCGTCGGAACGGGCGGCCGTGGGCCCAGATGAGTGGGAAGCGCACCAAGGGAAGACGAACATCGCCGACGGCATCCTGTTCTGCCACTTCCACCACATGCTCATCCACCACGAACACTGGCGAGTACGACGGGTGAAGAACGCCTACTGGCTGGTCCCACCTCCAGGTGACACACGCAAACCCATCCGACTACGCAGCAAAGCAACCTGGAAACAGGACCAAGCAAGCTAACCGCTGCCAGCCAATCGCGACCAGCCGCCGACGTCCCGCCTTGTATTCGCTCGCCAATGCTGTTAAGCCTGAAGTATGGGCAGAGTTACGGCTCGACGTCGAGTCACACGCATCACCACGGGCGTTCGCACCGTTGTCAGGGAAGACGTTCTGGCGGCCGAGGAGCCGCTCGAGATTCGCGTCGGCGGGCGCTCGCTCGCCGTCACGATGCGAACACCGGGCGACGACGTCGACCTCGCCGCCGGGTTCCTCGTCTCGGAGGGCGTGATCAGCCACGGCGGCCAATTCGCGTCAGCGCGGTTCTGCGCAGGAGAGCCTGGCACCGTCGAGAACACCTATAACGTGCTCGACGTGACGCTTGCGGCGGGAGTTGCGCCACCCGATCCTGCACTCGCCCGCGAATTCTTCATGACAAGCTCGTGCGGGCTGTGCGGAAAGGCGAGTATCGACGCCGTACGCACCAAGTCCGCGTATGCCGTGCGCGATGATCAACTGCTCGTCGACGCGAGTCTGCTTGTGCAATTCCCCGATCGCCTTCGAGCCGCCCAAGCAGTGTTCGAGAAGACAGGCGGACTGCACGCAGCTGCACTGTTCGACGGCACCACCGGGGAGTTGCTCGTCATCAGGGAAGACGTCGGAAGGCACAACGCTGTCGACAAGGTCATCGGCTGGGCAGTGAAGGCAGACCTGCTGCCGTTGCGCGGCACCGTGTTGATGGTCTCTGGGCGCGCCAGCTTCGAACTGACGCAGAAGGCGTTGATGGCAGGAATTCCGATGCTCGCCGCAGTCTCCGCACCCTCATCGCTCGCAGCAGAATTGGCAACGGAAATGGGCATCAGCCTGATCGGATTCTTGCGGGGCGAATCCATGGTCGTCTACGCGGGAGCGCAACGCATCAGCAGCGCGGAAGAAGGTAATGCAGCATGAGCATCGACGAGCACAAGTTGCAAGTCACGGAGGACCAGAAGATCGAGGTCTCGAAACCAAAAGACTGGGCTGCAGGCATCCCTGGCATCATCCACTCCGTCGTGCCGGCAGTGCAGGGGATGGGAGTCGGCCGCTCGGCCAAGCTGTTGACATCCATGAATCACAAAGACGGCTTCGACTGCATGAGTTGCGCGTGGCCCGATCCCTCACACCGCAAGGTCGCCGAATTCTGTGAGAACGGAGCAAAAGCGGTCACCTGGGAGGCCACACCCGTGACCGTTCCGACGGGCTTCTGGGCGGAGCATCCGATCTCCGATCTGCTCACACGCAGCGAATACTGGCTGGGCATGCAGGGGCGGCTGATCGAACCGGTTTACAAGGCAGCAGACACCGACTACTACGCTCCCATCAGCTGGGACAAGGCGTTCAGCATCATCGCTGACAAATTGAACAGCCTCGACTCGCCGAACCAGGCGGCGTTCTACACCAGCGGGCGAGCGTCAAACGAAGTTGCATTCGAATACCAGCTGTTCGCACGCGCCTTCGGCACCAACAATCTGCCCGACTGCTCCAACATGTGCCACGAATCGACAGGTGCGGCACTCGGCGAGGTGATCGGCGTCGGCAAGTGCACAGTCACATACGACGACTTCGAAAAGGCCGACCTGATCATCATCATGGGTCAGAACCCGGGCACCAACCATCCGCGGATGCTCACCGCTTTGGAAGACGCAAAGCGGGCAGGGGCGCAGATCGTTGCCGTCAACCCGCTGCCAGAAGCCGGGCTCATGCGATACAAGAATCCGCAGAAGGTCTCTGGCTGGATCGGCAAAGGCACCGGCCTCGCCGACCAGTACATGCAGATTCGTCTCAGCGGCGACATGGCACTCATGCAGGCAGTGTCCAAGCGGGTGCTGGAAGCCGAGGATGCGCATCCCGGCACCGTGCTCGACCACGACTTCATCGACCGATACTGCCAAGGGCTCGACGAGTTCCGCTCGCATCTTGCCGATCTCGATGAGGCCACCGTGCTGCAGGCGACGGGCCTGACCAGTCGGGAGATCGATGAGTTGACCGACCGGTATCTCAAGGCAGACAAGGTGATCGTCACCTGGGCGATGGGGCTGACTCAGCACAAGAAGGCCGTGTCGACGATCAAAGAGATCATGAATCTGCTGTTGCTTCGCGGCAACATCGGCAAGCCCGGTGCTGGCGCGTCGCCCATCCGCGGACACAGCAATGTGCAAGGCGACCGCACGATGGGAATCTGGGAGAAGATGCCTCCGGCATTCCTCGACGCACTCGAGAACGAATTCGGTTTCTCCGTGCCGAGAGAGAACGGGGTCGACAGCGTTGACGGCATCCGCGCGATGGCAGACGGCCGCATCAAGGTGTGGTTCGCACTGGGCGGCAATCTCGTCGCGGCCATCTCTGACACGGATGCTTCGGAATCCGCAGTGCAGAAGACCGACATGACGATTCAGGTCTCAACCAAACTGAATCGATCACACGCGGTCGTCGGCAAGGAAGCGTTGATCCTGCCAACAATGGGCCGCACAGAAATCGACCGGCAGGCATCCGGCGAGCAATTCGTCTCGGTCGAAGACACCGTGTGTGCCGTGCATCCATCGTGGGGCAAGGTCGATCCCGTCTCTCCCAACCTGTTGTCGGAGGTCGCCATCGTCAGCAGGCTCGCGCGCGCCGTGCTCGGCGACAAGGTGCCCGTCGATTGGGCAGGGTTCGAGCGCGACTACGACAAGATCCGCGACCACATCGGCCATGTCGCGAAAGGATGCGAGAACTACAACCAGAAGATCAGGCAGGTCGGCGGATTCCTGCTGCCCCACGGGCCGCGCGATTCGCGAACGTTCCCGACCGCGACGGGCAAAGCGATGATCACGGTCAACGAACTCGAGTACGTGGAGTGCCCACCTGGACGATTGCTGCTGCAGACGGTGCGTGCACACGATCAGTTCAACACCACGATCTACAGCCTGAACGACCGGTACCGCGGTGTGAAGAAGGGTCGGGATGTGGTGTTCGTCAACCCAAAGGACCTCGCCGATCTTGGGTTGAAAGACGGCCAGTCCGTTGACGTATACAGCGAGTTCCGCGACGGCGTCGAACGTGTCATCCGCAATTTCAGGGTGATTTCGTATCCGACCGCCCGTGGGTGTGTCGCCGCCTATTTCCCCGAGGCGAATCCGTTGGTTCCACTCGACAGCACCGCCGAGGTCAGCAACACGCCGGCGTCGAAGTCCGTGGTCATCCGAATCGAGCCCGCAGCCGAACAAGCAGCATGACCGGCGCGGTGGCGAACACCGCACCGCAGCGAGCCGATGGCCGATAGGGCACGCCGCGGCCGATAACCCAAATTCAGGGCAGACTGTTGCGCCGAATACACGCTTCGCGTAGCTTCGCGCTTGACCCCGGCGGGACCGGTCCACCAGCGAGCGGAGGACGCGATGCGAACTCCATTGGGTGCGATGATTGCGTCCGCGATGCTATCGCTGACGCTCATGACCGCGGCCTGCACGGGCACAGACGCTGCTCCGAAGCCAGGCGGATCGCTTTCCGCAAAGCCAGTCCCCACCGATCGAGTCAGCGCTATCCTCGTGCAGCGGATAGGCGACGCTCAGATGGTTAAAGCCAGCGACGGGCGGAATCACATCGAATATGGCTTGCTCGTTGTCAACGCCTTCAGCGACCCCGTGACTCTGAGATCCGTCACCGCCATCGGCCCCAACACAGACAAGTTGGGCGAAGTGCAAGGCGCAAAGCTTGCCGCCGCAACTCAGAGTTTGTACTCGCACGATGCGTCACCGGTCGTGGGCGCGTCCGCGGCCGTCGTTGTCGAGGTCGACCTGGCGCTTTCGGCGAAGGAAAAGGTGCCAGAGCATGTATCGAACCTCATCAGCTACACGCTTCCCGCGGCCGTTCCTAGCGCGGTGATCGTGGACGACAGGGTTGTGCGTGGGCCGACGGTCCCGATCGATCGAAGCCGGGCCACCGTGATCGCGGCGCCGGTCGCAGGCGACGGCTGGCTGGCAACCGCCGCGTGTTGCTCGCCGAACGTGCACCGCGACCTTCGGCTCTCAGCCGACGGGCTGCACCTTGCGACAGCTGAGACGTTCGCAGTCGACTGGGCCAAGGTCGAGGGCGACCGCGTGTACGAGGGCGACGGTGCCACGAACGAGCAATTCTTTGGGTTCGGAGCCGAATTGTTGGCCGTCGCAGACGGCACGGTCGTCACAGTGCACGATGGGGTTGCGGAATCAAAACCGTTTGCATCCACGTCGCCGCAGGTGAAAGAAGGCTTCGGGGGAAACCAAGTCATTCTCAAGCTGGCAGACCACGTCTACGCCGTATACGGGCACCTGCAGTCAGGCAGCATCACCGTGAAGGTCGGCGATACGGTGAAAACCGGCCAGGTTCTCGGCAAGCTCGGCAATACGGGACCATCTCAGGGCCCGCACCTTCATTTCGGCCTGCTCGACAAGCCGGATCTCTTTGTTGGAAAGAGCCTGCCGTTTGCGCTGAAGACGTTCACGATCATCGGTAACGTCGATTTTTCGGCGTCGGCCGGCGACACGCTTGCGATATCGTCCGAATCACGAATGATGCGCAATGCGTACCCGCTCTATGGCAGCATCGTCAACCTGCCGTGATGCCCTGGGCTTCCCGGTTCTCATGGGCAGCGCGAACGCACCGTAGGCTGGTGTGTTGTGGCCCATCTGCTCGGAGCCGAATCGCTCCACCTCGAATACCCGACGCGCGTTGTCTTCGACAGCGTCACGATCGGGCTGAGCGAGGGCGACCGAGTGGGAGTCGTCGGCCGAAACGGCGACGGAAAATCGACCCTTCTCTCGTTGCTGGCCGGGCGCATCCAGCCGGATGCTGGCCGCGTGACGCGCCGACGAGGCGTGACCATCGGGATGCTCGATCAGGCCGACGCGCAGAATCCCGCACTGACCGTCGGCACTGCAATCGTTGGCGGCATCGACGAGCACGTGTGGGCGGGGGACGCCCGGGTTCGGGATGTGCTTGCCGGGCTCGTCGCCGACATCCCCTGGGATGCACAGATCGGCGAACTCTCGGGTGGTCAGCGCAGACGCGTCGCACTTGCCGCTCTGCTCGCTGGCGATCACGATGTGCTTTTTCTCGACGAGCCGACCAACCATCTCGACGTCGAGGGGATCGCCTGGTTGGCCGCGCACCTCAAAACCAGGTGGGCAGCGAGCGCAGGCGGTCTCATCGTGGTCACACACGACAGATGGTTCCTGGACGAGGTGTCGACGGCGACCTGGGAGGTGCACGACAGGATCATCGAACCGTTCGAGGGCGGGTATGCCGCATACATTCTGCAACGCGTCGAACGCGACCGAATGGCCGCCGCATCCGAATCGAAGCGGCAGAATCTCATGCGCAAGGAACTCGCCTGGTTGCGCCGTGGTCCGCCTGCACGAAGCACGAAACCGAAGTTCCGCATGGATGCCGCGTACGAGCTGATCGAGAACGAGCCGCCGCCACGCGACTCGGTTGCGCTGTCGCAGCTGGCTGTTTCGCGTCTCGGAAAGGATGTCGTCGACCTGATCGACGTCGGTGTGGAGTTTGCGACAGAGACCGGCGTCAAAACGGTGCTGCGCGACATCGAGTGGCGCATCGCGCCGGGGGAGCGCACGGGCATCCTCGGCGTCAACGGCGCTGGCAAGTCGACGCTTCTGGGGTTGGTCGCGGGCACGGTTCAGCCGACGCACGGCCGCGTCAAACGGGGTAAGACGGTGAAGATCGCCGCGCTTGACCAGCAACTCGGCGAGCTGTCGGCGATTCTGAACGAACGCGTGAGCACGGTCGTCGGCATGCAGAAGCGTTCATACGTCGCTGGAGGCAAAGAACTGACGCCTGGCCAACTGCTCGAGCGGCTCGGGTTCTCCAGCGCACAGTTGTCGACGCCGGTGAAAGACCTCTCCGGCGGGCAGAAACGCCGTCTGCAGCTGCTGCTGATCCTCTTGGACGAACCGAATGTGCTCATCCTCGACGAGCCGACAAACGACATGGACACCGACATGCTTGCCGCGATCGAGGACCTGCTCGACTCGTGGCCTGGCACCCTGTTGGTCGTCTCCCACGACCGCTATCTGATCGAACGTGTCACAGACAATCAGTACGCGGTGATGGATGGCGCGTTCGGACACCTGCCCGGCGGTGTTGAGCAGTACCTGCAGCTGCGCAAGAACCCATCCGGCGTCAGCCGTGGCGGCCCAGCACATGTCGTCGGGGCGTCTGCAGACGCGCCAGCAGCATCCGGTTCGGCGAATGCGACGTTCGGCGGTGCGGAGCGTCGAGGCGCCGAGAAGGAGGTCTCGTCGATCGAGCGCCGCCTGTCGAAGCTGTCAAAAGACATCGCAGCAGCCCACGAGCGGCTTGCCGAGCATGATCAGAGCGATTACGAAGGTCTTGGGGTGCTCACCGAGCAGTTGCGCAGTCTCGAGTCAACGGTCGCCGATCTTGAGACGCGCTGGCTCGAGCTCTCGGAGCAACTCGACGCGTAGCCAGGGCATGGTCGTGGTGCGCCGCAGCGTGCATCGCCCGATACTTTTTCGGGCATTTGATGGCGCCGCGGCCGTATCAAATGCCCGAAAACGTATCGCACGCCGGGCCGTGCGCGTCGCGCGTTTGACGGATGCGCGTCCTCGCGATCGCGGTCTACGTGGTGCACAACGTCGATCTCATCGATACAACGTCGATCTCATCGATTCCGGGCAATTCATCCTTGGCAATTCATTCTTGACTTATATAAGTGGTGGTGCAATTATCGTCTCGTGCACGCACTCGATGTCCTCGGTGATCCGGTCCGCCGGCGCATCCTCGAGCTGCTCGCGAACGGCGAGACGGCCGCGGGTGACCTCGGTCGCGTCATCCAGGCAGAGTTCGGCATCTCCCAGCCGGCGGTGTCGCAACACCTGCGAGTGCTGCGGGAATCGGGCTTCACGACCGTGCGCGCGGAGGGCACCCGCCGCCTGTACGCGGTGGACCCCGGTCCCCTGGCCGAGGCCGACGCATGGTTCGATGCGTTCCGCGGATTCTGGCAGCCCAAGCTCGACGCACTCGGCACCGAGCTCGCGCGCGGCCGATTCGCCCAGCGCAGAGCCGCCATTTCCACGAACGGCAAGACGACTTCCTCGCCCACCCCAGAAGACGACCTGACCCCAGAAGACGAGAAACCACACGAAGGAGACCACACATGAACGTGAACGCCCAACTCGACGCAGTCACGCGCGACATCGTGACGACCGAGGTGGATGGGGTGCCGAGCTACGTGCAGACCCTCACCCAGACCTACCCATCCTCGATCGACGACGTGTGGGATGCCGTCACGTCGGCCGAGCGCATCCCGCGTTGGTTCCTGCCGGTGAGCGGCGACCTGCGGCTCGGTGGGCATTACCAGCTCGAGGGCAACGCGGGCGGCGAGATCCGTGCGTGCAGTCCGCCAGACTCGGGCTCCGCCGGCTACACGCTGACCTGGGGCAACGGCATGGGCGACCCCGCGATCGTGCACGTGCGGTTGACGGCGGTGGATGCGACATCCACTCGTCTCGACCTCGAGAACGTTGCCGCGGTCGACAGCATCCCAGAAGGGTTCTGGGACCGGTTCGGACCTTCGGCGACCGGCATGGGCTGGGACTCGGGCCTGCTCGGCCTCGCGCTGCACTTCTCGGGCGGCGAGGACGGGATCTCGCCGGAGGAAGCCGCGGCCTGGACTGTCACCCCCGAGGGGAAGTCGTTCATGCGGGGCTCAGCTGACCGCTGGGCGGCCGCCCACATCGCCATGGGCGGCGAT
>DATMTC010000007.1:0-27485 GCA_035565115.1 Microbacteriaceae bacterium
CTGCGCGAGCAGCTACTCGACCACCGAAATGGTGCGGCGGCCTCGTTCCTCGGCCTCCTCAGGGCATCGCTCGACCGCCCACGCGCCCCCGCCCGGTGGTCGAGTAGCGAGCGCCAGCGAGCGTATCGAGACCTCGCGAGCCGGCCTCGAGAACGCGTCAACCGTCTCGATACGCGGCTCGCCGCGCCTAGAGGATCCCTGCGCGCTCAGGCCTTCTTGGGCGCGAGCTGCTCGATGATCGCCTGCGCGACATCGTGCATGGTGAGGCGGCGGTCCATGGATGCCTTCTGGATCCAGCGGAACGCTTCGGGCTCAGTAAGGCCCATCTTCTCGTTGAGCAGACCCTTGGCCCGATCGACGAGTTTGCGGGTTTCGAATCGCTCGACCAGGTCGCCGACCTCGGCCTCGAGTGCGATGATCTGCGCGTAGCGGGCAAGAGCGATCTCGATCGCCGGAAGCAGGTCGTTCGGCGTGAACGGCTTGACCACGTATGCAAGCGCACCTGCCTCGCTTGCCCGCTCGACGAGTTCCTTCTGACTGAAGGCCGTCAGAAGCACAACGGGAGCGATGTGTGCCTTGGACAGGCGCTCAGCTGCCGAGATGCCGTCAAGCTGCGGCATCTTCACATCCATGATCACCAGGTCTGGCCGAAGCTCTGTCGCGAGTGCAACCGCTGTCTCACCGTCACCTGCCTCACCGACGACCTCGAATCCGTTGTCACGGAGAATCTCGACGATATCGAGGCGGATCAGGGACTCGTCTTCCGCGACGACAACGCGTCGCGGTGCCGCAGGGGCCGTTTCTTGGTCACTCACGGGTAAAAGCCTACGGTATTCTGAGTGAGGTTGTTGTGCGCCGGTGTGGCGGAATGGTAGACGCGGAGCACTCAAAATGCTTTGTTCGAAAGGACGTGTGGGTTCGAGTCCCACCACCGGTACGGACGACAACCAGCCACGGCCCGGCATCCGAGGGACGGTCAGGTACGGTCAGGAGGCCCCGCCGACCGGCGGCTCTCCCACGAACTGATGCGCTTCACGCGCAAGCTCCGGCCACAACTCGACATCGCTGATGCGCACCCAGTTCCTGGCGGTGCGCTCCGCTGCCTCGTACCGGGTCGCGACGCCGCGTTCGGTGAGATCGCGAATGCGAGCATCCGATAGTTCGATGACGAGATCGGCGCCATCCAGAAAAGCGAAGAGCTTCCCATGCACGAGGAGCCCGTCTTCGGTAACCACGACGTCGTCGTCTTCGTCCCGTTGCAGGTCGAATGTGACGTCTTCGTATGCCCGTTCTGCCGCTTGATTGGCCATCATTACCGCCTTCGCAAGTGAGGTGAGTGCGTTTCGATCGCACACAACACTTCAGCCTTGCACGACTGTCGATCGCGCGCGACGAGAATGAGAATATGGATCCGACCAAGAGGCTGTTGTTCTGGCTGCGGATCCCGTATGCCGCGGATGCCGCGCTCGTCTTGATCGGCGTCGGCCTCCTGGTGGCAGGACGATCCGTCGGTTGGTGGGTGCTGCTGTTCGCGGTTGTCCGCGCCATCATCGGCACGATCGCCCTGTTCTGGCTTGCGCCGAAGCTGATCGCACGCCGCAATTCTCGCGGTGACGACGCACCGTAGGCTCGCGAGTAGCGTAGAAGCATGTTCCACAGTTACGTCGCCGTCGGCGACAGCTTCACGGAGGGCGTCGGCGACGAATTGCCGGACGGGCGAGTGCGCGGATGGGCGGACTTCGTCGCGCTCGGCCTCGCCAAGGCCGCCGGCGCAGAACAGGTCTCGTACGCCAACCTCGCGATCCGCGGCCGCAAGCTGGGGCCGCTGATCGACGAACAACTGGCGCCTGCCATCGCGATGAAGCCGGAATTGCTCAGCATCAACGGAGGCGGCAACGACATCATGCGCCCCCGAGTGGCGATCGCATCCATCGCGAAACAGCTCGACGACGCCGTCCAGGCGGCCGTCGCAGCAGGCATCCACGTGTTGCTGCTGAGCGGTGCGAACCCGTCGAGACACCTTCCGCTCGGCTCCCTGATCCGCAAACGCGGTGAGCAGCTGGCCGTTGCAGTTCGAGCGCGCTATCCGCGAGCTGGCGTCACCTTCGTCGACAACTGGGCGGATGAGACGCTCGAGGACATTCGATACTGGTCGCCAGACAAGCTGCATCTCGGACCGCTCGGTCACGTGCGCGTTGCAAGCAACGTGCTGCGTGCGCTCGATGTGGCGGTTCCGGACGGTTGGGGCGTCGACGCCGTGGCAGCTGAAACGGTCAGTGCGCATCCGCGCAATTCGGCCGCGTACTACCGGCAATACGTCATGCCATGGATCGGCCGGCGCCTGACCAGGCGCTCGTCAGGAGACGGCAGAACGGCGAAGATCGCAACACTGCAGCCGGTGGATTCAGAGTCGACAGTGTTCTGAGGCGAGCAAGGTTCTGAGGCGAGCAAGGTTCTGAAACGAGCAGGGCGGGTGACGCGATGAGTTTTCATGATCGAACCGACGCGGGCAAGCAACTCGCGCAACTCCTTGACTGGCTCAGGGGCGCAGACGCTGTGGTGCTCGGACTCCCTCGCGGCGGTGTGCCCGTCGCATACGAGGTGGCGCATGCACTCGATCTTCCGCTCGACGTCGTCATCGTGCGCAAACTGGGCGTTCCGTGGCACGAAGAGCTTGCCATGGGAGCGATCGGCGATGGAGCGCGTGTCGTCGATGACGAAACGGTGGCCTCACTCGGAGTGACCGCAGATCAGCTGGATGCTGTCGAACGGCGCGAACAGATCGAACTAGCCGAGCGCGCCCGCCGGTTTCGGCTCGATCGTGGTCCGCTGGAGATTCGCGGGAAAATCGCGATCGTGGTCGACGACGGGGTGGCAACAGGAGCGACCGCTCGCGCGGCCTGCCAGGTCGTGAGAGCGGCAGGTGCCGCTCGCATCATCCTGGCGGTCCCTGTCGCGCCACCCGATTGGCAACCGCAGCCAGGCGTCGATGCAGACGAACTCGTCTGCATCGAACGCCCATCGCCATTCTTCGCCGTCGGGCAGTGGTACGAGAACTTCACCCAGACAACGGACGAGCAGGTGGTGGAACTGCTGCAGCGCGCTACTTGATCGCAGCGTATGCAGGCGCCGCGTTGTTGTGCGCGTCACCGACGACGTGCACGCGCACGTCGTTTGTCGAACCGGAGATTCCTGGAGGGGAACCGGAGATCACAACGACCTTGTCTCCGACCTCGGCGAGCTTGCCGCCGAGCAGAATGTCGTCCACCTGGCCGAACATCTGGTCGGTGTGCGTCACGTGGTCGACGAGGAAGGACTCGATCCCCCAGGTCAGGGCGAGCCGACGACGGATCGCCGGTTCCGGCGTGAACGCCTTCATCGGAATCTTCGAGCGCAGCCGCGCCATTCGACGTGCCGAGTCGCCTGACTCGGTGAACACGCAGAGGAACTTCGCATCGACGAAGGCCGCAACTTCGGCAGCGACGAGTGTGATCGCGCCGCCCTGCGTGCGGGGCTTCGTGCCGAGCGGCAAGATGCGCTCCAGGCCGTGCTCCTCCGTCGATTCGACGATCCTGGCCATCGTCTGCACGGTGATCACCGGGTATTCGCCGACGCTGGTCTCGCCGCTGAGCATGACAGCGTCGGTTCCGTCGAGCACGGCGTTTGCCACGTCTGAGGTCTCGGCGCGAGTCGGGATCGGAGAAGAAATCATCGACTCGAGCATCTGGGTTGCTACGATCACAGGCTTGGCCATGCGCCGCGCGATCTCAACGGCTTCCTTCTGCACGATCGGAACGGCCTCGAGCGGCAACTCGACACCGAGGTCGCCACGGGCGACCATGATGGCATCGAACGCGTCGATGATCTCTTCGAGGGCGTCAACCGCCTGCGGCTTCTCGATCTTCGCGATCACAGGCACCCTGCGGTTCTCTTCTGCCATGATCTCGTGAACGCGGCGGATGTCCGACGCGTTGCGCACGAACGACAGCGCAATGTAGTCGGCACCCAGCTTCAGGCCCCAGCGCAGATCGGCCTCGTCCTTGTCGCTCAGCGCTGGCACGTTGACCGCGACACCCGGAAGGTTGATGCCCTTGTTGTTCGAAACGGGACCGGCGACGATCACCTCGGTGCGCACGACAGTGCCATCCGTGTCGAGAACGCGCACCTTGACCTTGCCGTCGTCGATCAACAGGAAGTCGCCAGGCTTGACGTCTTGCGGCAGGCCCTTGAACGTGGTGCTCGAGAGCTCCTTAGTGCCGAGGACGTCTTCGGTGGTGATGGAGAAGATGTCTCCCACTGCCAGCTCGTACGGGCCACCCTCGAACTTGCCGAGCCGAATCTTCGGACCCTGCAGGTCGACCATCACGGCGACTGCGCGACCGGAGTCGTCTGCTGCCTTGCGCACGTTGGCGTACACCGCCTCGTGAACGTCGTAGGTGCCGTGGCTGAGGTTCATCCTGGCAACGTCGACGCCCGCATCGATGATCGCGCGGATGTTTTCATAGCTGGATGTCGCGGGCCCAAGGGTAGCGACGATCTTTGCCCGTCTCATACTGTGTGTACTCCATGATTCTGCGCTGAATGCGCGTTGTTGCTTGTTGCCGCGGCACTCGGGCGCACGACGACGTCTTTTCAGATCGTGATACCGCGATCGGTTGGCGCGACCGGCGACGGAAGAGAAGTCTCCCCTTCAAGATACCGGTCGACGGATGCTGCTGCCGCCCTGCCCTCTGCGATCGCCCACACGATCAAGGATTGACCGCGGCCTGCGTCGCCTGCAACGAACACCCCAGGCTGCTCGCTCTGGTAGTCGCTGTCCCGCACGACATTCGTGCGCTCGTCGGTGGCAAGTCCAAGCTGATCGGTCAGCTGCTGAGACTCCGGCCCGTTGAATCCGAGAGCCAGAAGCACCAGGTCGGCTGGGATCTCGCGCTCGGTGCCTGCCTTCGGAACCCGGCGCCCGTCGAGGTACTCGGTTTCAGCGACGCGGATCGCACGAACCTCGCCGAACTCGTTCGACAGGAACTCGACGGTGGATGCCAGGTATTCCCTGCGTCCGCCCTCTTCGTGTGCGCTCGACACCTCGAACAGCGTCGGGGTCACCGGCCACGGCTGATGTGCAGGCCGTTCGTTCGGCGGCTGTTTGCCGATCGCCAGGTTCGTCACGGATGCCGCGCCCTGGCGGTGAGCCGTACCGATGCAGTCTGCGCCGGTGTCGCCACCGCCGAGGATGACGACGTGCTTGCCCTCGGCGCTGATCTGGCCGTTGACGCTGTCCCCTGCGCCGACCTTGTTCTGCTGAACCAGGTACTCCATGGCGAAGTGCACGCCTGGAAGATCGCGCCCGGGGATCGGCAGGTCGCGAGGAACCATCGCACCTGTCGCAACGACCACTGCGTCATACCGAGCACGCAGGTCATCCCAGGTGATGTCCACGCCAATGTTCACTCCAGCGCGAAAACGCGTGCCCTCCGCCATCATCTGATTCAGGCGTGCCTCGATCGTCTTCTTCTCGAGCTTGAAGTCTGGGATGCCGTAGCGCAGCAGTCCGCCGATGCGGTCGTCGCGCTCGTACACGGCAACGGTGTGCCCTGCTCGTGTGAGTTGCTGAGCTGCCGCGAGTCCGGCTGGACCTGAGCCGACGACGGCAACAGTCTTTCCGGTCAGGCGCTGCGGCGGATGCGGCTGCACCCATCCGTTCGCCCAGGCCTGGTCGATGATCGACACCTCGACCTGCTTGATGGTCACGGCAGGCTGGTTGATGCCGAGCACGCACGACGACTCGCACGGAGCAGGACACAACCGGCCGGTGAACTCGGGGAAGTTGTTCGTGGCGTGCAGCCGGTCGGCGGCCTGCCTGCCCTCACCGCGCCACATCAGGTCGTTCCACTCCGGGATGAGGTTGCCGAGCGGGCAGCCCTGGTGGCAGAACGGAACTCCGCAGTCCATGCACCTGCCCGCTTGCCTGCGCAGTTCGGCGGGATCGCCGGCCTCGTACACTTCTTTCCAGTCCATCAGGCGAACGGAAACCGGGCGACGCTTCGGCAGCTCGCGTTCCGTGACCTTGAGGAATCCCTTGGGATCAGCCACCTGTCACCTCCATAATCCGTCCCCACACCACGTCGCCATCAGGATCGAGGCCCTCGTCTGCTGCACTCTGCCTGGTGGACAGCACGGCCGCGTAGTCGCGAGGCACCACCTTGACGAACGACTGGACTGTGGTCTCGAAGTCGTCGAGCAGCGCTGTTGCCAGCGTCGAATCCGTCTTCTCAACGTGAAGCGTGAGCAGCGTGCGTACGAGCTCGAGGTCGGCGCGGTCGAGCTGATGCAGTTGCAGTTCACCGCTCGCCAAAGCTTCGCCGTTCACTCGTTCGCTGCGAAGCTTGTACACGTATGCGATTCCGCCTGACATGCCTGCGCCGAGGTTGCGGCCTGTCGCGCCGAGGATGAGCGCCGTTCCACCGGTCATGTACTCGAGCGCGTGGTCTCCGACACCTTCGACCACCGCCGTCGCGCCTGAGTTGCGCACGAGGAACCGTTCGCCGACGATCCCTCGGATGAACAGCGTTCCGCTCGTGGCTCCGTAGCCGATCACGTTACCCGCGATCACATTGTGTTCTGCGGGGAAAACGGCCGTGCGCGGTGGTCGGATGACGATGTCGCCGCCGGAGAGACCCTTGCCAACATAGTCATTCGCGTCGCCCTCGAGCCGCAACGTGATGCCGCGTGGCAGGAACGCGCCGAGCGACTGACCCGCAGTGCCGTGCAAGGTCACGTCGATGCATTCCGTTGGCAAACCTGCCTCGCCGTGCCGCGAAGTGACGACATGCCCGAGCATGGTGCCGACAGCACGTTCCGTGTTCCTGATCGGCAATTCGATGACGACGGGCTCCACGTTGTCGAGTGCTGCGGCGCTCAGCCTGATGAGCTCGTTGTCGAAGTGCTTGTCGAGTTCGTGGTTCTGGGCGCGAGCGTTCTTGCGCGGTTCGTCGGCCGAGAACTCCGGTCCGACGAGGATCGGCGTCAGGTCCAGTCCGGATGCTTTCCAATTCGAAACCGCGCTGTCGACGTTGAGCAGTTCGCGCCGTCCGATGATCTCATCGAGTGAGCGGTAGCCGAGCTCAGCGAGGTACTCACGCACCTCCTCGGCAATGAATTCGAAGAAGTTCACAACGAACTCGGGCTTTCCGCTGAAGCGGCTGCGCAGAACAGGGTTCTGCGTTGCGACGCCCACCGGGCAGGTGTCCAGGTGACAGACCCGCATCATGACGCATCCTGAGACCACGAGTGGCGCCGTGGCGAACCCGAACTCTTCTGCGCCGAGCAGTGCACCGATGATCACGTCGCGCCCGGTCTTCAGCTGACCGTCGACCTGAACGACCACCCGGTCGCGCATGCCGTTCAGCATCAGTGTCTGCTGTGTTTCTGCCAGACCGAGCTCCCACGGCGTTCCTGCGTGCTTCAGCGAATTGAGCGGGCTTGCGCCTGTTCCTCCGTCGTGGCCGGAGACCAGGATCACGTCGGCAAGAGCCTTCGCAGTTCCGGCAGCCACAGCGCCGATCCCGGACTCGCTGACCAGTTTGACGTGCACTCTCGCTGACGGGTTTGCCCGTTTCAGATCGTAGATGAGCTGCTTGAGATCTTCGATCGAGTAGATGTCGTGATGCGGTGGCGGTGAAATGAGGCCGACGCCCGCCGTTGCATGACGGGTACGAGCCACCCACGGATACACCTTCGCAGGCGGCAACTGCCCGCCCTCGCCTGGCTTCGCGCCCTGCGCCAGCTTGATCTGGATGTCGTCGGCGTTGGTGAGATACAGGCTGGTCACGCCGAAACGGCCGGATGCGACCTGCTTGATGGCGCTGCGCCGGGTCGGGTCGAGCAGACGGTCGATGTCTTCGCCGCCCTCGCCCGTGTTCGATTTGCCGCCAAGCCGGTTCATGGCGATCGCAAGCGTCTCGTGCGCCTCTTTCGAGATCGATCCGTAGCTCATCGCCCCGGTTGAGAATCGCTTGACGATCGACGAGACGGACTCGACCTCGTCGATCGGGATAGGCCCACGATCGTTCGCAGCGAAGCGGAACATGCCCCGAAGCGTCATCAGCGTTTCGGCCTGCTGGTCGACAGCCTTCGTGTACTGACGGAAGATGTCGTAGCGTCGCGTGCGCGTTGAATGCTGCAGCTTGAACACCGTCTCCGGGTTGAACAGGTGCGGGGATCCGTCGCGGCGCCACTGGTACTCGCCACCGGTCGTCAACCGTTCATGCGCGGTGATCGCGCCTTCCTCCGGATACGCACTCGTGTGCCGAGCGAGGTTCTCAGCGGAGATGACGTTGATGCCGACACCGCCGAGTTTGGACACCGTGCCTGTGAAGTACTGGTCGACGAACTCCTGTGAGAGTCCGACGGCCTCGAACGTCTGCGCTGCAGCGTATGACGACACTGTCGAGATGCCCATCTTGGACATGATCTTGAGCACGCCTTTGCCGAGACCCTTGATCAGGTTCGCAACGGCCTTCTCCGCGGTGAGCCCGGTAATCATGCCGCTGCGCACCAGATCCTCGCAGGTTTCCATTGCGAGGTACGGGTTCACGGCAGACGCGCCGTATCCGATCAGAAGCGCGACGTGGTGAACCTCGCGCACATCGCCGGCCTCGACGATGAGTCCAACCTTCATGCGGTTCTCTGTGCGGATCAGGTGATGGTGAACACCTGCGAGCATGAGAAGTGATGGGATCGGCGCCAGGTCTTTGTTCGAATCCCTGTCACTGAGCACGATGAAGTGCGCTCCGGCTTCGATCGCCGCATCGGCCTCGTCGCACATGGCGGAGATCCGCTTCTCCATCGCGTCTGCACCCGCGTCGAATCGGTACAGACCCTTGATCGTTGTCGTCGTGCTGCTGCCTGGTGCAGGGTCGATGTGCTGGATCTTCGCCAGCTCATCGTTGTCGATGACCGGAAAATCAAGCACAACCTGGTTCGCGTGCTCGGGCGTCGCGGTCAACAGGTTGCGCTCAGGGCCGAGGCCCAGCTGCAACGAGGTGACCACAGACTCGCGAATCGAGTCGAGCGGCGGGTTCGTCACCTGAGCGAACTGCTGCGTGAAGTAGTCGAACAGCAACCGTGGGCGCTCGGAAAGCACCGCGATCGGGGTGTCGGAACCCATTGCGCCGAGCGGCTCAGCGCCGGTGAGTGCCATCGGCATCAGCAGCCGGTGAACCTCTTCCTCCGTGTAGCCGAACGTGCGCTGGCGGCGACTGACCGACGCTGGGGTGTGCACGATGTGCTCGCGTTCAGGCAGATCCTTGAGATTGATGCGACCGGCGTCAAGCCACTCGCCCCACGGAGCGGATGCCGCAAGCTCGTTCTTGATCTCGTCATCTTCGATCAGGCGGCCGGCGACCGTGTCGACCAGGAACATCCGCCCTGGCCGAAGCCTGCCCTTGCGCACAACCCGCGACGGGTCGATGTCGAGTACGCCGATCTCACTGCCGAGCACGACGAGACCGTCGTCTGTGACAACGTACCTGCCCGGGCGCAGCCCGTTGCGATCGAGTGTCGCGCCGACGAGTGTTCCGTCTGTGAAGATCAGGGCTGCCGGGCCGTCCCACGGTTCCATGAGCATTGAGTGGTACTCGTAGAAGTCACGACGGCGCTGGTCGATCTCGGTCTGATTCTCCCACGCCTCTGGCACCATCATCATGATGGCGTGCGGCAAAGAGCGCCCAGAGAGGGTCAGCAGTTCGACTACCTCATCGAAGGACGCCGAGTCGCTCGCGCCAGGTGTGACGATCGGCAACAGCGGCCCAAGGTCGCCGAGCACCTCGCTCTCCAGCTGCGACTGCCGTGCGCGCATCCAGTTGCGGTTGCCCTGCACCGTGTTGATCTCGCCGTTGTGGGCGATCATTCTGAACGGTTGGGCAAGTGGCCACGACGGAAAGGTGTTCGTCGAGTATCTCGAGTGCACGAGCGCTAGGCGTGACGCGAACCGCTCGTCTGACAGGTCTGGGTAGAACGGTTCGAGCTGCAGCGTGGTGACCATGCCCTTGTATACAAGCGTTCGGCACGACAGCGAGGCGAAGTAGACGTTGAGCTCGCGCTCGATGCGTTTGCGCAGCCTGAACGTCTGACGGTCGAGTTCGATGCCGCCGACCGGCGCACCAGAGGCGGATTCGCGAGTGCTTGCGACATACAGCTGCTCGATGGCTGGCATCGCGTCACGTGCAAGCGATCCGATCTCGTCCGGCTGCACCGGGATGACCCGCCAGCCGAGCACCGTCAGGTTTTCCTCGGCCGCGATCGATGCAATGCGCTGCTTGATCTCTGCGCGCTCGTCGTCCGCTGTCGGCAGGAAAGCGTTGCCAACGGCGTAACGGCCCGCAGCAGGCAGTGCGACACCAGCGACCGCACGAAGGAACGCATCGGGGATCTGAGTCAGGATGCCTGCACCATCGCCTGTACCAGCGTCAGACCCGACCGCTCCCCTGTGCTCGAGGTTGCGCAGAGCGTCAAGCGCGGTGTCGATGATGTCGTGACCTGCTGTGCCACGCAGCGTCGCAACCATGGCAAGACCGCACGCGTCACGTTCGGCGCTCGGGTCGTAAAGACCCTGCTTCGCCGGCACGGTGCTGAAGCGCGTTGACGCCGCGGCGACTGGAACTCGTGTGACTGAAACTGGGTTGGTTGGAACGGGGCTGGAGGCCATGGTCTACCATCCTCACGTGAAAATTAGCGAATGGGACGCCGTCGGCCCGTGAAGGTAAGCACGCTCGAGGTCGCTTGTGATTGTGCAGAAAGCGAGCAGGGGTCTCGAGGAATTTATGAGCCGGCTGAGCTTGTGGCTTTGGCTTCGCGTGAATCGTGAACCGCGGCGGCGCCCTCGCCGTGATCCTGGTCATCCGAATCGCTGTCGAATGAGTCTACCTCAGGCTCCGGCTTCTGCCATGCGCGACCCGGTCGATACACGCTCAGCTCGACGCCTGGGTGCCGTCTGCTCTGCACGATCAGAATGATGATTCCAAGCACGACAGCGCCGAACGCCGCCCACACGTTGCTCTGGATGCCAAGGAACGAGTACTCACTCGGGTCGATCCTGATCGACTCGAGATAGGAGCGGCCAAGACCGTACCAGATCAGGTAAAGCGCGAACGTCTTGCCCCAGCGCAGCGAGAGCTTGCGTTCGATGAACAGAATGACGGCGATGCCGATCAGGTTCCAGATGATTTCATACAAGAACAACGGCTGAAAGAGTGTTCCGTCTGGCAATCCGGCAGGGAATGCCGGGTTCGTCGATTCGATCTGCAAGCCCCACGGCAGGTTGGTCGGAAGGCCGAACAGCTCGTGGTTGAAGTAGTTTCCGAATCGTCCGAGCACCTGGGCGAGCAGCAACCCTGGCGCGAGGGCATCCGCAAATGACCAGAACCGCAAACCGGTGAACCTGCAGGCGATCAACGCGCCGATCGCGCCGCCGATCAACGAGCCGAAGATAGCGTTTCCGCCCTCCCAGATGAAGAGCGTCTTCCACAGGTTCGCGCCTGCGAAGAAGTAGTCATGCGGATGCGTGAACACGTGGTACGCGCGGGCGCCGATGATGCCGAGCGGCACCGCCCAGAGGATGACGTCGAGCACGATCCCCGGTTCTGCACCTCGTTTGGTCAGCCGCCGCGAGGTCCAAATCGTCGCGGCGATGATGCCAACGAGGATGCACAGGGCGTACGTGCGGATGTCCCAGTGCCAACCCAGGATGGAGAACTGAAAGCCCTGCCAGGACTCCGGCGGGCTCGGAATGCTCAACGGTGACACCAGATGCTTACCCTTCTTGCTGCGACCCGGTCTTGGTTCGACCTGTCCGGCCGCTTGCTCGGCCGCCGAATGCCAACGACCAACCTAGTCTATTTTCTGATGGACGTGCCCTGCGCTAGCTGCGCTGCGGTAGCCGCTACACGCGTGACCCCGCCATCCGCCAGTGCTTTGACGAGCGCGGAGCCGACGATGGCACCGTCAGCGTACTCAAGCACTTCCGCAACCTGGTCGGCGGTTGAGATTCCGAGGCCGACGCAGACGCTGCTCGCGCGTTCGTCGCGCAGCCGTCCGACGAGAGTGCGCGCCGCAGCGTCCACATCGCTTCGTGCCCCTGTGATCCCCATGGTCGATACGGCGTAAACGAATCCGCGGCTGACGTCGACTGCCGCGCGCAAACGGCTGTCGCTCGACGTCGGCGCTGCAAGAAACACCCGGTCGAGGTGTGTGCGTTCTGCTGCTGCCAGCCAGTCTGATGCTTCATCGGGGATGAGGTCGGGAGTGATCAGGCCAGCGCCGCCCGCAGCGACCAGGTCGTCTGCAAACCGCTCGACGCCGTACTGCATCACCGGGTTCCAGTACGTCATCAGAAGCACAGGAACGTCTGCCTGTGCCGTGATCTGCTTGACCGCCTCGAATCCGTCTCGCAGGCGGAAGCCAGCGGCAAGGGACTGCTGGGTCGCGGCCTGGATGACGGCGCCGTCCATGACAGGGTCTGAGTACGGCAGCCCGAGTTCGATCACATCCGCGCCGTTGGATGCGAGTGCGACCGCTGCGTCGATACTGCTGGTCAGGTTCGGAAAGCCGGCAGGCAAATACCCGATCAGCGCACCATTTCGGTCGTCCGCGGCCGTGCGAATCGCGCTTTCGACTGCGCTTTCGACCGCGCTCACGACTGCACCGCACCTGAATCGAGCAGATCGAAGTACCGGCCGGCCGTCTCCATGTCTTTGTCTCCGCGGCCACTCAGGTTCACCAGAATCGTCGCGTTGCTTCCGAGCTCTTTGCCGAGTTCGAGCACGCCGGCCAGCGCGTGAGCGGACTCGATGGCGGGGATGATGCCCTCGGTTCTGCTGAGCAGTCGAAGGGCATCCATCGCGGCAGCGTCGGTGATCGGCCGGTATGTGGCTCGCCCGATGGAGGCGAGCCAGGAGTGCTCTGGGCCGACCCCTGGATAGTCGAGGCCCGCCGAGATGGAGTGCGACTCGATCGTCTGGCCGTCTTCATCCTGCAGCAGGTAGCTGCGTGCACCGTGAAGCACGCCAGGGCGGCCGACCGTGATCGTTGCAGCGGTTCGCGGCGTGTCAGCGCCGTCTCCGCCCGCCTCGAAGCCGTAGAGGGCGACGGACGGGTCGTCGAGGAATGCATGGAAGATGCCGATGGCGTTCGACCCGCCGCCGACGCATGCGGCCACGGCGTCTGGAAGTGCGCCTGTGAGCTCGAGAACCTGTGCTCGGGCCTCTTCACCGATGATCTTCTGCAGGTCTCGAACCATGGCGGGGAACGGGTGCGGTCCTGCCACGGTGCCGAAGATGTAGTTTGTCGTCTCCACGTTCGTGACCCAGTCGCGCATCGCATCATTGATGGCGTCTTTCAGCGTGCGCGATCCGGTCTTGACCGCGACGACATCGGCGCCGAGCAGCCGCATTCGGGCGACGTTCAGTGCCTGGCGCTCTGTGTCGACCTCACCCATGTAGATGACGCAGTCGAGGCCGAACAGCGCAGCGGCGGTCGCCGTGGCGACACCGTGCTGGCCAGCGCCCGTCTCGGCGATGATGCGCGTTTTTCCGATCCGTTTGGTCAGAATCGCCTGGCCGAGAACGTTGTTGATCTTGTGTGATCCGGTGTGATTCAGGTCTTCGCGTTTCAGGATGATCCTGGCGCCACCTGCGTGCTCGGCGAATCGGGGCACCTGGGTGATCAACGAAGGGCGCCCGATGTACGAGCGATTGAGTTCGTCGAGTTCCTGCTTGAACGTGGGATCGGTCTTGGCCAGCTCCCACGCGGCGGACAGCTCGTCGAGTGCGGCGATGAGTGACTCAGGAACGAAGCGCCCGCCGAACTCGCCGAAATACGGACCGGATTCGTTGCGCAGCGACGGCTGAGATTGCAGTGAGTGAGGTTGTGACATAGGTCTATACCGCCAGGAATTCTTCGAGTGTTGTCACAGGGTCGTTCGTGACGAGCGCTTCTCCGACGAGCACGACATCCGCTCCGCTCGAACGGTACCGCGCAACGTCTTCCGCCGCGCTCACGGCAGATTCAGCGACTCTGATGACCCCGGATGGGATGCTGTCAGCGAGCGTCCCGAACAAATCTTTGTCGAGTTCGAACGTCGCCAGGTTGCGTGCGTTCACACCGACCAGCTCTGCGCCAGCGTCGAGCGCGCGTGCGATCTCATCTGCCGAGTGCGTTTCGACGAGCACGGCCATGCCGAGTTCGCGGGCCAGCTGGTGCAGCGAGGCGAGCGTGACTTGATCGAGCGCCGCCACGATGAGCAGCACGATGTCTGCGCCGGCGGCTCGCGCTTCGAACACCTGGTAGCGCTCGGCGATGAAGTCCTTGCGCAGCACAGGAATTGTCACAGCGGCCTTGACCGCTTCAAGATCGGCGAGTGAACCGAGGAATTTGCGGCCCTCGGTGAGAACACTGATGGCGCTTGCGCCGCCTGACTCGTAGCTTACGGCGAGCCGTGCAGGATCACGGATCTCGGCGAGCGAGCCGCGTGATGGGCTAGCGCGCTTGACCTCCGCGATGATCTTCACGCGATCAGAGGGTGCGAGTGCGTTCAGCGCGTCGAGTGCAGGCTCGCGGGCGAGTGCTGCCGCTTCAACGTCGGTCAGTGGTCGCACGGCGGCCCTGGCATGCGCGTCGGCGACCGCCCCGGACATCAAGTCAGTCAGGAGGTCGGTTGTCACGCGCGATCAGTGTTCTTTCGGAGTGTATTTTGCCCCGCCGACCCCGTAGCCGGCCCGCTTCATGATCCATCCGACGATCAGCCCGACGATGAGCAGGCCGAAGGATGCCCACACCAGCCACGGGAGCACGAACCAGAACGCAAACGTTCCGATCACGAACGCGATGAGCATGATGACAACGGCCGTCCATGCGGCCGGTGAGTGACCGTGTCCTGGATCCGCTGATTCCGTGCTCATTGTTCTCCTTGGCATGTGATGGGCAAGCGCCCGGCAGTACTGGCTAACAAGTCTATCGGGTCGGGTCGTCGCCTCGTGACAATTCGTCCCAGTTGTCGATGGCCGCATCTCGTGGATTCTCGGCTGTGTCTGCAGCGGTCGCGTCGGCGAATTTCACCGCTTGGTACCGCTTTGAGCCGTCGGGCCAGCGGCGCGTTGTCATCAGGACCGCAACGGATGCCAAGACGATGACGATGCCGGCGATCAGGCCGCTGACCGGCCAGATCGTCGCATCCGTTCTGGCGATCAGGTGTGTAACAGATGCGTCGCCTGCGATGCCTGTGGCCTTGGTAACGACCGAGATGGCCGAAGCATCGGGGTTGGCCATGGCGAGCACGCACGACAGCACGATGCACCCGGCAAGAAGCAGTCCGAGCACGGCCACGATGACGCGGGCGACGCGCCCTGCGATAGCAAGTGCGCCGGTGACCGCGAGTCCAGCCAGCGACAGTGCTGTGAGCGCGGGCGCAGCGGCCGAGCCTAGAACGGCGATACTCGACGGATGGTTTGCTGCCGCCGTCAAGTGCACCGTATACCAGGTCTGCGTGCTTGCCAGCAGCCCGAGACCGCTTGCGAGCACGATCACGAGCAAAATCAGGTATTTCGTCCTTCTGGCCGAACGCACCTGCGTCAGATCAGCGTCCACTTCGGGGCCTGCCACTTCAGAGCCGCCGCATCGCGTTGGCAACGGCAACGGCACGCAGTGGAGCGGCCGCCTTGTTCTGAGATTCCTGGAATTCGCTTTCTGGATCCGAATCCGCGACAAGCCCGCCGCCTGCCTGCACGCGCGCAACACCGTCCATGATCAGTGCGGTGCGGATGGCGATGGCGAGGTCTGCGTCCCCTGCGAGCCCGAAATACCCGACAACACCTCCATACACGCCGCGCTGGGCAGGTTCGAGCTGGTCGATGATCTCCAGTGCGCGAGGCTTGGGAGCACCGGAGAGGGTGCCCGCAGGAAATGTCGCCCTGAAGACGTCGATCGCGTTTGCTGTCTCGACCAGGTTTCCTTCAACCGACGAGACCAGGTGCATGATGTGGCTGAACCGCTCAACACGCATGAACTCAGTCACCTCGACAGATCCTGCCGTGCATACCTTCAGCAGGTCGTTGCGTGCCAGGTCGACGAGCATCAGATGCTCCGCTCGCTCCTTGGCATCTGCCCGCAACGTGTTCTCGAGGTCGAGATCTTCCTCTGGGGTTGCACCGCGAGGCTTCGAGCCGGCAATCGGATGCGTGAACGCTCGCCTCTCGCTTACCTTGAACAGCGCTTCTGGCGATGACCCGACGATCGCATACGGCTGCTCGTCAGTGCGTTCGAGGTTGAGCAGGTACATGTACGGGCTCGGGTTCAGGCTGCGGAGCACGCGATACACGTCGAGCGGATGCGCCGTGCATTCGTGATCGAATCGCTGGGAGATCACCACCTGGAAGATGTCACCGTCACGGATCAGCTGCTTCGACGCCACGACAGCGTCGAGGAAGTCCTCTCGCACTGTGCGATGGTCTGGCTTCGCAGGTGTGAGCAGATCGACGTCGGCCAGCCAGGCTTCCGAAGGCTCGGCAAGACCGCGCTGAAGCGTATCCAGTCGCGCCTGAGCAGCCGACCACAGGGTGTCAGGATCGTCTGTTCCATCCGCGAGCACGTTGGCAATCAGCTGCACGGTGCCGAACTTGTGATCGATGACGACGAGGTCGGCCACGAAGCAGAAGGCAAGCGATGGCACGCAGTAGTCGGCATCCGGTTGGTTAGGCAGGCGTTCGAGCTGGCGGACGGCTTCCCATCCGATGAACCCGACGAGCCCGCCGGTCAGCGGAGGGTGGCCGTCAACGTGCGGTGTCTGCCAGCGTGTGTACAGCAGTTCGAGCGCGTCAAGCGACTTCAGTTCGATGCCGGTGATGCCCGTGTCTGTGCCGAGCGCCCGCCGCGCGTCAACGCCGTAGTCGAGCCAGCGCACACTGTCGCCATCCTGGGTCAACACCCCGAACGAGTTGACACCGACGAATGAGAACCGCGACCAGATTCCCCCCTGCTCTGCAGACTCGAGCAGGAACGTTCCTGGCCGATCCCTGGCGAGCTTGCGATAGATACCGACAGGGGTTTCACCGTCTGCGAACAGCTCGCGGATGACCGGGATGACGCGTGCGCGTTCGAGTTCGGCATCGAACTCGGCCCTGGTTGTGGAACCGGAACGCGTCGTCGAACCGGCATCGGTCGTCGTCATCGCTCGAGTCCTTCCGAGACGACTGGCACAAGAACGTCGGCGTCGAAACACGTGCGAGTGCCGGTGTGGCATGCAGCCCCGACCTGTTCGACGCCGAGCAGCAGTGTGTCGCCGTCGCAGTCGATTGCGGCGCTGCGCACGTACTGAACATGACCTGACGTGTCGCCCTTCCGCCAATATTCTTGGCGTGAGCGTGACCAGAAGGTCACCCGACCCTCGGTCATGGTGCGTCGAAACGCTTCTGCGTCCATCCACCCGAGCATGAGCACCTCGCGGCTGTCCCATTGCTGAACGATGGCAGGAAAGAGCCCGTGGTCGTTGAACACGATGCGCTGCAGAATCTCGTCGACGGTCGCGGCGGATGCGTGACCTGGCGATGTTTGAGCTGGCACTGTTTGATCTGGCACTGTTTGATCTGTCACTGGCGAACCTCCAAACCCTCTGCGGCCAGCCGCTGTTTGACGTCTGCCACGGTCAGTTGACCTGAATGGAAAACGCTGGCGGCCAGCACGGCGTCCGCTCCTGCCGACAGTGCTGGTGCGAAATGCTCCACGGCGCCTGCACCACCGGATGCGATAACGGGAACGGAGCTCACGCCGCGCATCAGGGTGATCAATTCTAAGTCGAAGCCCTGTTTGGTTCCGTCGGCGTCGATCGAGTTCACCAGCAGTTCGCCTGCACCGAGTTCGATCGCGCGCTGTGCCCAGGCGAGAGCGTCAAGGTCGGTTTCCGTGCGTCCGCCGTGCGTGGTGACGACGAAGCCAGAGTCGGTCGTTTTCGAGCGTTTCACATCGAGTGACAGCACGATCACCTGCGCGCCGAACCGGTCGGCGATCTCTGCGATCAGTTCTGGACGCGCGATGGCCGCACTGTTGACACCGATCTTGTCCGCACCGTGCTCGAGTAGGCGGGCGACATCGTCTTGGCTGCGCACCCCCCCGCCGACGGTCAGCGGAATGAACACCTGCTCTGCCGTCGCCTGCACGACGTCATACATGGTTGAGCGGTTTTCGACGGTTGCAGTGACGTCAAGGAATGTCAGCTCGTCTGCACCCTGCTCGTAGTATCGCTGCGCGAGTTCAACTGGGTCGCCAGCATCCCGAAGGTTGAGAAAGTTGACGCCCTTCACCACCCGGCCGTCTGCAACGTCCAGGCACGGAATGACGCGAACCGCCAAGCTCATCGAACTGCCTCACTCATGATCAGATCCGTGCGGCGTGGATCGGCGTCACGAGGATGGCGCGAGCGCCCAACTCGTACAGGTCGTCCATGATCGTATTCGTATCGTCGCGGCGCACCATCGCGCGAACGGCGACCCAGTCTTTGTCTCGAAGCGGTGACACGGTCGGCGACTCCACGCCAGGGGTGAGTGCGACTGCCCGCTCGAGCAGGTGGCTCGGCAGGTCGTAGTCCATCAGCACGAACTGGCGGGCGACGAGCACACCTTGCAACCGGCGGTGCAACGTGTCGATTCCCTTGACCTGGTTCTGTGAGCCGATCAGCACGGCTTCCGATTCGAGGATGACCGGGCCGAAGATCTCCAGACCCTGTTTGCGCAGTGTCGTGCCCGTCTCGACCACGTCGGCGACGGCATCCGCGACGCCGAGCCGAACCGCTGACTCGACGGCGCCATCCAGCCGCACAAGCTCCGCCGCGATGTTGTTGCGCTCCAGGAATGCGCCAACGAGGCCGGGATAACTGGTCGCGATGCGTGTTCCTGCGAGTTCTGCTACTCCGCCGTACGTGCCGGTCGGCCCGGCGAACCGGAACGTCGAAGACGCGAATCCGAGGTTGTCGATCTCGTGCGCTGATGACCCGGAGTCCAGCAGCAGATCTCGCCCGGTGATGCCGACGTCGAGCGCACCGCTTCCGACATATGTTGCGATGTCGCGCGGGCGCAGGTAGAAGAACTCCACACCGTTCTTCGGGTCTGAGACGATGAGTTCCTTCGGATCACGTCTGCCGACATAGCCGGCTTCTGCGAGCATCTGGATGGCGGTTTCTGACAACGAGCCCTTGTTGGGCACGGCGATCTTGAGCATCTGTGTATTCGACATGTCGGTGGCCTTATGAGAAGTGTGTCGCGAGCGGGTGAGATGGGGTGACGCACATCACAGATGTCGGTAGATGTCGGCAGGGGTGAGCCCTTTCGCGAGCATCAGCACCTGCAGGTGGTACAGCAGTTGCGAGATCTCCTCTGCGGCGTTTTCGTCTGACTCGTACTCGGCGGCCATCCAGACCTCAGCAGCCTCTTCGACGATCTTCTTGCCGATGGCGTGCACGCCTGCGTCAAGTTCACGCACGGTACCGCTGCCGGCCGGCCGCGTCTGCGCCTTCTCGCTCAGTTCCGCGAAAAGGTCATCGAAGGTCTTCACTGCTCCAGGTTACTAGCACTGCTGGTGCCGGCAGTGCTGGCGGCAGTTCGCAGTGCAGCGATCTGGGCGGCAGGATCCTCGGATTTGAACACGCTCGAGCCCGCAACGAATGTGTCGGCTCCTGCCTGTGCCGCTGTGACGATCGTCTGCTCTGTAACACCACCGTCGACCTGAAGCCACACATCAAGACCGGCCGATTCCACTGCGGAACGCAGGCGAGCAAGCTTCGGCATTGTCTGCGTCATGAAGCTCTGGCCGCCGAATCCCGGCTCGACGGTCATCACAAGCACCTGGTCGAACTCCGTGAGCAACTCAAGGTATTCGTCGACGGGCGTGTCGGGCTTCAGTGCGATCCCTGCCCGTGCGCCGATCTCGCGCAGCCGCCTGGCCAGCGCCACTGGGTCGTCGGCAGCCTCGGCGTGAAATGTGACAGAGTATGCGCCAAGCTCGGCGTATCCCGGCGCCCAGCGTTCCGGGTCGTCGATCATCAGGTGCACGTCGAGCGGAATGGCCGACACGTCTTGGATCCGCTCGACCATCTGCTGACCGAATGTCAGGTTCGGCACGAAGTGGTTGTCCATGACATCGACGTGCACAAGGTCGGCGGTGCGAATGCGGCCGAGGTCGCGCTCCATGTTCACGAAGTCAGCGGCCAAAATACTCGGATTGATGCGCATCCGCGCACTGCTGTCTGGCATACAAGCACCCTACCGAAACGGCTTCTGCAGCAATGCGATGAACATCGCATCTGTGCCGTGGGCGTGCGGCCACAGCTGCACGCCACGACCGTGCGAAGCCGCAGATTCTTCGGCTGCGATCGGCGTGTCTGTCGCGCGATTCAGCAGCTCAAGGGTCGGCAGCTCTGAGAGCTCGCCTTCGTGGCGTCCAAGCGCGTCAGCGACCGCGAGACGGGTCTCCGCCAGGTGTGGAGAACACGTGACGTATGCGAGGATGCCCCCGGGTTTGAGCGCGAGCACTGCCGAATCGATCAGCGCAGACTGCAGTGCTACCAGCTGCGGAACGTCCCTGGGTACCTTGCGCCAGCGTGCCTCTGGCCGCCTGCGAAGTGCACCAAGCCCCGTGCACGGTGCGTCAAGAAGCACGCGATCGAAGCGTTCACTTTCTGACTGCCCGATTATGGTGCCGTCGCGCACCCATACCTCGACGCTGTCTGCGACGGGGCGAACGGCGGAGGCCACGAGCTCGGCTCGTGACGGGACAAGCTCATTGGCCACGAGCCGTGCTCCGGCTTCGCCGGCGATCGCACCGAGGAGTGCTGCCTTTCCGCCTGGGCCCGCGCACAGGTCGAGCCACTCCTCGCCAGGGGTGATCCCGCGCGCTGCCGCAAGAGCGATGGCGGCCAGCTGCGAGCCTTCGTCTTGCACGCGCAATGCTCCCCCACTCGCCTGCACTGCAGCGTGCGGGTCGCCGCCACCGTGCAGGTAGCCGTATGGGGAGTACCGGTCGGTTTGCGCGTCTGCCGGTGGCGCTCCGACGCCTGGCAAAGCCGTCATGTTCACCTGCGGAGCGACGTTGTCTGCCGCCAGCAGGTCAGGGAGCTCGTCAGCGCGTCCATCGGCAGCCAATGACTGGCGGAACGCGCGCACGATCCATTCCGGATGCGAGTGCTCGGCCGCGAGCCGCTCGTCGGCGGAGCGCGTCGACTCGATCACGCGGGCGCGCCACTGAACTGCGCTGGATCGCCCGATGGTGCGCAACACCCCGTTAGTGAACCCCGTCGCCGAACGGGAGCCGACGGCGCTTGCCAGAGCCACGGATTCGTTCACGGCGGCGTGCGCGGCGACCCTGGTCGAGAGCAGCTGGTGGGTTCCGAGGCGTAAGACGTCGAGGATGGGCGGATCGATCTTGTCGGTCTCGCGACCGGCCGCAAGCGTGATCACGCGGTCGTAGTATCCGCGCATCCGCAGCGTTCCGTATGTCAGTTCGGTGGCAAGCGCCGCGTCAGACGGGCTGAGCTTCGCCCGGTCGATGCGCACGGGCAGCAGCAGGTTCGCGTATGCATCAGACTCCCGCACCGCGGCGATCACGTCGTATGCGATGCGTCGGGCCGGTTGCACCTGTTGACGGGCGGAGGGTCGCGCGCTCATCGTGCGATCACCTCGGCAGGCTCTGCAAGTCCTCGCCACCAGTCGGCGGCCACCATCTCACGCTTGCCTGCCGGTTGCACGCTGAGCAGTTCCAGCGGATGCGTCGCGGTGCCGACAAGCACGCGACCGCCGTGGTTGGCGAACGTTCCAGGGCGCAGCGGGGGTTCGCTTGTCGCCGGTCGCGCCTTCATGATCTTGAGCCGGCCGGTATCCGACCCAGAGGTGCTGAGCTCGGTGAACGCGCCAGGCTCTGGCGTGACTGCGCGCAGGCGGTTGTACACGGCTTCGGCAGGTTCGTTCCAGCTCAGTCGTGCATCGTCGATGGTCAGTTTGGGGGCCAAGGTGACGTCCCCGTGCTGCGCAATGGCTTTCGCTTGCCCGTTCGCGATGTGCCGCACGGTCTGCGTCAGGATCGAAGCCCCGTCTACCGATAGTTCGTTCAGCAGCTCGCCAGCGGTCTCGTCTGGGTCGATCGAACGGGAGATCGTGTGGAATACGTTGCCTGCGTCAAGCTCTGGCACAAGTTGAAAAACGCTCGCTCCGCTGACCGTGTCCCCTGCCATGATTGCGCGTTGAACGGGAGCAGCCCCGCGCCAGCGCGGCAGAAGCGAGAAGTGCAGGTTGATCCAGCCGAGCCGTGGCGTTGACAGCAGTGGTTCGCGCACGAGTCCGCCGTATGCGACGATCACACCCAGATCTGGCGCGAGCCGTTCGACCTCTGCGGTGACAGCAGCATCCAGTCGGTTGGCCTTGATGGTGTGCAGACCGAGTTCGGCCGCCCGCTGCGCGAGAGGTGACGGTGTGAGCACGCGTTTGCGGCCGAGCGGGGCATCCTCGCGGCTGATGACCGCGTCAACGTTGTGACCGGCGGCCACCAGCGCATCGAGTGAACGGATGGCAACCTGCGGAGTGCCGGCGAAAACCAGGCGCAGGCGCTGGGAGGTTGGGTCAGTCACAAAATCTCCGGGTCATCGAATCGTACTTTGAGTGTAGGTGCTGGCGTGAAACGGCCGTCGCCCGTCGCTCGCTTGCGCCGCGATGTCGCATTGCGCACGACGGCGGCGCGCAGGTCCCGCGCGACACTCTGGCCGTGCTTGTAGTCGAACCGCACAATGGATCGCACCAGGCCGTCGGGAAGGGGAGCTGGGCCCAACGCGTCGATCACCGCCCCGTCCTCGATCTCCGCGATCGCGGCTGCAACGGTCTGGGGCCTGCCAACAACCGACGCGATGCGGACGGCCGGGGGAAAGTTGAGCGCGCGTCGATCAGCGAACTCCGCTGCTGCATATGCGTCCTGGCGCCAGGTGGCCATCGCCCCGGCCAGCGCTCCGCCGACGCCGACAAGCACCACGGGAGCGCCATGCCCGGACAGTGCAGCCGCATTGGACCACCAGCGCAGGCAGTCGTCGCCGACGCGGAGATTCTCACGGGCAAGCATCCGCTCGCCGTCAAGCAGCAGCACGGCCCGGTAGCCGCCGTCCGCGATCGGTTCAGCCCCGCGTGTTGCGACAACAAGAATCGGCTCGGCACCGACACGTAGCACCGGACGTTCGCCATCTGCGACGACGACGCGTTTGCCTGGGAATGCCCGGCCGAGTTCTTCAGCGGTTCGGCCGGCGCCGCGTGTGACCAGGCTGAGCTGCGTGCCTTCGCAGTTCGTGCACACCCAATCGGTTGCGATCGCTCCGCACGCCCCGCACGACGGACGTGCGCCGGCACGCGACACGCCGAGCGGTCCTGCACAGATCGTGCACCTCGCGGCCTGCTTGCACTGCCTGCATGCGACAACCGGCGCGTAGCCTGGGCGGGCAACCTGCACCAGTACCGGCCCCGATTCGAGCGCTTCGGTTGCCGCCCGCCATGCCGCAGACGGGATGCGAGCAGCCCCCGCAGGTGAGTCGGCTGAGTCCTGTTGGGCGGTGACGATGACGCGCGGCGTGACGGCCGGAGTCGGCCCGATCTCTTTCAACCAGCCGATCTCGACCAGCCGCTGGGTCTCGACGCTGCGGGTGTGCGCTGAGAAGATCAGGGCGCTGTGCTGTTGTTCGGCCCGGATGAGCGCTGCATCGCGTGCGTGCACGTACGGGCTGAGCGGTTCGGAGTGCAACGGGTCGCCGTCGTCCCACACGGCGATCAGCCCGAGGTGCTCAGCTGGCGCGTAGACCACTGATCGGTTGCCCACGATGATTCGAGGTTCTTCGCCGATTGTGTCGAGGAAACCGCGGTACCTGTCTGGATTCGATTGTCGAGCGTCGAGGGTGACGACGCTGCCGGCCGGAGCCAGGGCACTCAAGGCGAGTTCGAGCTGGTCCTGGTCTCTGTAGTCCGGAACGACCAGGATTGCGCTGTTACCCTGAGCCAGAGTGTGCACCGCAGCCTGTGCGATCGTCACCGCCCAGTGTCCGATCCAGCTCCCGTTCGGCAGCTGTGACAGACGCGGAATTGCACGGACGGCGAGCCGTTCCGCGTGATCGATGCCGGTTTCGATGCGTCCGGCCGGATATCCGCGGATTGCGCTGACCTGGGCGGCCTGCACCGTGGTCGCAACGCCGTTGCTGTCCGCGGTACCTGCCTTCTCGATCCAGGCCTTCTCCACCCGCACCTGGCGCCCGGGTATGGCCAACCGCAGCACATCACTTGCGTTCCCGGCCCCGCGATCAGCGACCCGCCGTGCCAGTTCCCACACCTCGGGACGCAGCACAGGCACGGGTGAAACAACTGCCTCGAGCGCGCTGAGCGAGCCTGAATACTCTGCCTCTTCCACCAGTTCGATGAGGTAGCCGGTCGCGACGCGTCCCGCCGTGCGCAGCGGAGCTTTCACGCGGACTCCCGGCAGTGCGTCTTCAGCGAACTCGGCAGGCACGCTGTAGTCGAAAAGCCGATCGAGCTGCGGAAGGGGGGAATCGAGCAGCACGCGGGCGATACGGCCTGCGTTGGTCATGGCTAGAGCCCTGCGGCTGCTTGCAGGTCGGCGACGCGGTCGAGACGCTCCCAGGTGAAGTCGGGCAGGTCTCTGCCGAAGTGGCCGTACGCCGCGGTCTGGGTGTAGATGGGGCGCAACAGGTCGAGGTCACGGATGATCGCGGCAGGTCGCAGGTCGAAAACGTCGCGGATCGCTGTGATGATCCGCTCCTGCGGCACGCGTGCAGTGCCGAACGCCTCGACATAGAGCCCGACAGGAGCCGACGTGCCGATGGCGTACGCGACCTGGAGTTCCAGACGGTCCGCCAGGCCGGCGGCGACTGCGTTCTTCGCGACCCAGCGCATCGCATACGCCGCTGAACGGTCCACCTTCGACGGATCTTTCCCGCTGAACGCTCCCCCGCCGTGGCGTGCAGCGCCGCCGTACGTGTCGACGATGATCTTGCGTCCGGTCAACCCTGCATCGCCCTGGGGGCCGCCGATTTCGAATCTGCCTGTGGGGTTGATCAGCATGCGCGGGTTGTCGTGGCTGAGATCAACGCTTTCGAGCACCGGATCGATCACGTGCTCGCGGATCTCGGCGCGCAAGGTGTCGAGCGCGACTGTTGGAGCGTGCTGCGTTGAGAGCACGATCGTGTCGACGGTGCGTGGGGTCAGGCCTTCGTATCCAACGGTCACCTGCGTCTTGCCGTCTGGCCGCAGGTAGTCGAGTACGCCTTCCTTGCGCACCGCGGCGAGCCGCTCAGACAACCGGTGTGCCGTCCAGATCGGGACCGGCATGTATTCCGGTGTCTCGTTCGTCGCGTAACCGAACATGATGCCTTGGTCGCCTGCGCCCTGCCGGTCGAGACCGTCGACGCTTGATCCCTCGCGTGTCTCGTACGCGTTGTCGACGCCCTGGGCGATGTCGGGTGACTGGCCACCGATCGATACCGAGACCCCGCACGACCTGCCATCGAACCAGACGTCGGACGACGTGTATCCGATCGAGGTGATCAGCTCGCGTACGATCGCCGGGATCTCGACGTACCCTGCCGTCGTGACCTCGCCAGCGACGTGCACGAGGCCGGTGGTGACGAGCGTTTCGACGGCGACCCTGCTGTGCGGGTCGACCGAGAGCAGAGCGTCAAGGATGCTGTCCGAGATCTGATCGCAGATCTTGTCTGGATGCCCCTCTGTCACCGACTCGGACGTGAAAAGGCGTAGCTCAGTCATAGTTGTCCCTCGTTGTGCGGGCCCATCCACGTCTGGTTCGCGTTAGGCAATCTTTTTCAGCTGCTGCTGACAGCGTCGAGAATACGGTTGGCCACAGACAACTTGCTGCCTGAGGCCTCCATCACTCTATCGCCGCGCGAATCAAGCACGACGATCGTGTTGTCATTCGATGTGAAACCGGTGGACCAACCGACGCTGTTGAGGACGAGATAGTCGCACCCTTTGCGCTGAATTTTGGCGCGACCGAGTTCGAGAAGCCGATCGGGGTCGGTTTCGGTCTCCGCAGCGAAACCGACGATCGTCTGCCCGGTGCGTTTGCCGGCCGATAGCCCGGCAAGGATGTCTGGGTTCTGAACGAGATCGAGTGTGAGATGTTCGCCGGTGTCGATCTTCTTGATCTTTGCCTCACGTGTGCTGGCCGGCCGATAATCGGCGACGGCCGCCGCCATGATGACCAGGTCGGCATCGGTGGCTTCAGCGGTGACAGCTCGCTGCAGTTCGAGGCTGCTGCCAACCTGCACGAGCCGGATGCCTGCGGGCGCTTCGACCTCGATGTGCGCGGCGATCAGCGTGACGTCGGCGCCGCGGGCCTGCGCTGCTGTTGCCAGTGCCACGCCCTGTTTGCCACTCGAGCGGTTGCCGAGGAATCGCACAGGGTCAAGGGGTTCACGCGTTCCCCCTGCCGTGACGACAACGCGCACGCCGGACAGATCACGTGCCATGGCCGGCTCGGATCCGGCAAGAGCAAGCGCGGCCTCGACGATGACCTCAGGCTCTTCCATCCTGCCTGGGCCGGAGTCTGTTCCCGTCAGCTGGCCGGTTGCCGGGCCGACGATGCTGACTCCCCGCGATCTCAGTGTCGCGATGTTCGCAACCGTCGCCGGGTTCTGCCACATTTCGGTGTGCATCGCAGGAGCGATCAGCACCGGTGCCTTGCTCGCGAGAACGGTGTTCCCAAGCAGATCATCTGCAATGCCTGCCGCGAGCTTCGCGATCGTGTTTGCGGTTGCCGGCGCAATGACGATGAGTTCGGCGGACTGCCCGATCGCGACATGGCGCACCTGGGCGACGCCCTCGTACAGGTCGGTTTCGACCTGGTTTCTGCTGATGGCCTCAAGTGTCGGGCGTCCCACGAAGCGCAGCGCGGCATCCGTGGCAACGACGTGAACATCGTGGCCGGCCTTCACGAGCAGCCGGATGACCCCGACGGCCTTATACGCGGCGATGCCGCCGGTCACACCCACGACGATATTCAGGGGTGTGCTCACGGCGGCATCCAGGCTCAATTGCTGCTGCTCGAACGAGTGCTACTCGGCGATCGGCTTGATTTCGAGCTTGTCCTCGTTGATCTCGTGCAGTGCAACCGACAGCGGCTTGTCATCGATCGTGGAGTCGACAAGCGGTCCGACGTTGTCGAACAGGCTGCCTTCATGAAGGTCGGCGTAGTAGTCGTTGATCTGGCGCGCACGCTTCGACGCGAAGATGACGAGCGCGTACTTCGACTCGACCTTGGAGAGCAGGTCGTCAATGGGCGGGTCGATGATGCCTTTTTGGGACGTGGCCATGGCTGTATTGCTCCTTTTTGAGGGGGAAGAAAGTGTGTCAGCGCGGACTGATCTGCATCAAGTCTACGACCTCGCGCGCTGC
>DATMTC010000008.1:0-2719 GCA_035565115.1 Microbacteriaceae bacterium
CGGCGGGAACCGAAATGAGCGGCACGGATGCGGTGAACGCTGTTCTTGACATACTGACAGCGATTCTGCTCTTGCTCGGCGCATATTTCTCGCTTGTCGCAGGCATCGGCATCCTGCGGTTTCCAGACACGCTGACCAGGGTGCACGCAGGCACCAAGCCGCAGGTGTTCGGGCTTGCGTGCATTCTGACCGCCGTCATCCTGTCGACGAGAAACTGGTCGGCCATCGCGATCATGCTGTTGATCCTGCTGTTCCAGATGCTCACGACGCCTGCCGCCGCGCACATGATCGGGCGGGCGGCATATCGAAGGCAACGGCCAGACGACGACAGGCTGTTCGTCGACGAACTGGAGCAGGCGGTCGAACTGGCCAACCAGCATCCGGGCCAGGATCCAGGCCAGCATCCAGACCAGGATGCTGACGCAGACGACAGGTAGATAGACCGCCGGCTTCGGTCAGCTGGCGTCGTCGGAGGTGTGGCGGGTGCCTGGCGGTCTGGGCGCATTGAGTTTGAACCGCACGCCGAGCAATCGGATGAGAAAGCAGACGGCTGCAGCAACGATCGCCGCGCCGAGACCGTAGAGCCCTGTCGTAATGGCCAGCACAGTGAGGGCAGCGCCGGCCAGCGCAGGTATCGCATACAGCCCTTCGCTCATCACAGACGGGATCTGCCTGACAAGTGCGTCTCGGATGGTTCCCCCGCCCACGGCGGTGATGGCGCCGAGAATCACGGCTTGCGCTGGACCGAGACCGAACTCGATGGCTTTGCTCGCTCCTGTCACGGCGAACACGCTGAGGCCGACGGCGTCGAGTATCTCGATGGGCACGGCGAGCTTGCCGAGCCCGCGCGAAAAGGCGAACGCGATCAGCGCGCCGGCCGCCGCAACCGCCAAGTACCGCCAGTCGCGGAACGTCGCAGGCGGCAGGTCGTCCAGCAGGATGTCGCGGATGATCCCGCCGCCGAGCGCTGTGATCATCCCGAGGGTGACCACGCCGACGATGTCCAGCCGTGCGACGCGCACCGCGGTGAGTGCGCCGTTGAGGCCGAATGCGAACGTTCCTGTGAGGTCAAGGATGAGCAGCAGAGGGGATTCGTCGCTCATCTAGCTCCTCGCGTCGGTGACGGTCAGCACCGTCTTCAGCTCGGCACGTGAACCGATCCCGAGTTTCACGAACACTTTACGCAGGTGGTACTCGGCCGTGCGCGCACTGATGAACAGCCGCATCGCGATCTCGCGGTTCGTGAGCCCATCGCGCGCGAGCTGTGCGACGGCGAACTCCTGTTCGGTGAGCTCATTCACTCCACGCGATCCGCCCGTGCGCACCGTCTCGCCCGTCGCCTGCAGTTCGCGCTTGGCGCGCTCGGCGAAACCAGTCATGCCGCACGCAGACAGCCCTTCGTACGCCCGCTTGAGCTGCTCGCGAGCATCCGATCGTCGACCAAGCCTGCGCAGCATCTCGCCAAGAAGCAGTTGGCTGCGCGCAACGAGAATGGGCACCCGGATGCGCTCGAAACGCTCGATGGCCTCGTGGTAGAGGCGTTCAGCATCCTCGCCCTCATCCAGCTGCGCCCTGGCAAACGCGATGGTCGCGAGCGCCCACTCGCTGTCGCCGACGGGTCGGGTCACGCTTTCCAAGCGTTCGACAGCTTCGTGGGCGATGGCCAGCTCGCCGGTGCGGGCTGCGGCCTCGACGAGTTCGAGCAGCGTTCTCATGGCGTGACCGAACTCGTTCTCGTGTGAGAGCTCTCCGAGTGCAGAGGCCAGTGCCTGCTTGTATCTGCCAGCACCGTTGTATGCGATTGCCTCCGCGAAGTTGGCGACGGTGAGCGCGTAGCCTTCCCCTCGCTCGTGTCCGTCGATCCGCAACTGCGTGGTGTAGCGCTCGACGACGTCGACCTGGCCGCGGTATGCCGCGAGGAAGATTCGGCCATATTTCGGGATCGGGTGACCTGTGACGGAAAGGATGGTGTCGATCTCGTCGCAGGTGGCTTCAGCTGCGTCGAGTCGGCCGTCGAAGGTGCGAACAACCATGAGCAGGTTGAGCGCTGCGGGAAGGACCGTGAGAATGCCTGCAGCGCGTGCGAGTTCCACCTGCCGTTCGGCGAGCCGGCGCAATCCGTCTGCATCCCACAGGTCTTGTGCTGCACGAGCCGCGAACCACATCCAGTGCAGCTCGAGCGCGTCAGGTGGATGCTCGAGAAGGGCTCGCATTGCGCGGTGCAGCGTTGGCATGGCTGCCTTTTGTCCTTCGGTGAAGAGCAGAGCCTGCCCGCGCAGAACCAGATCCTGCGCGCTCGCAGTGTGGTCATCCGCTGTCGCGTCGAGAATCGCATCCGCGACCTCCGTCACGGCGCCAGGCTCGCCGAGCCTGCCAGCAGACAATGCTGCAGACAACGCCTCCATGTACGTGTCGCGTGCGAGTCGCTGATCGTGGGGTTCGAGCGCACGAGCCGCGCGAAGAAGCTGGCGCGGCGCGCTGCGATCACGACGTAACGCGTATGCGGCGCGAGCCCGCAGCCGATCGATCACGGCGTGCTGCAGCGCGGTCAGCGGCAGATCACGTGCATCGTCGAGCAATCGCAGCGCCGCTTCCGGTGCACCAGCGTCGTGTTTCGCCTCGGCAGCCGCGATGAGACGCTCGGCTCTGCGTGCCGGCTGCGGAGACAACTCGGCCGCGCGCTCAAGGAATGCGGCCACCGCAGACACGCCACCACGCG
>DATMTC010000009.1:0-6626 GCA_035565115.1 Microbacteriaceae bacterium
CGCTGGGCCTTGTAACTCGGGATCAGTTCGACGCGCCATCGTGGCCGCCATGCGTCATCCCAGCAGGCGACAAGCGATGTCGGCTCGAAGTCCGTCACCAGGCGAGCAATGATGTCGAGAAGCCCACGCACCGCGTTGACAGGTGTGCCGTCCGGGCCACGGACGGAGTCTGGGATGCCATAGAAGGCGCGGAAGTACAACGAGGCGGTGTCCAGGAGCATCAGTCTCTCGGTCATGTGTCGATCATGGCACGTGCCCGGCTCTGGCGGACCTTCGTCACTGGTTGCGCGGTTGAACGGTGAATCCAAGGGCGCCGAGAACTTTGACAGCGCCGGAACGGCCGCCTTCGAAGTCGGTCGAGGCGAGGCGCTCGCCGGTCGCGAACTCGAAAGCGGTACCAAGAATCGCCTTGGGCGGATATCGCTTCTCATTCGCAATGAGATCGTAGGTTGTCGTCGGCGCGAAGCCGTGCCTGGAGAAGAATTCGGATGCGCCCAATCGGTCATACTCATCGATCGCCTTGGTCACATCGGCCGGCGTAACGCGATCCCATTGGATCTTCACACTCATCGGGTGCCTCCTCCTGTCTTCGCCGTGCGCACAGAGCGCTGGCGGGCATGCGAGCCTATGCTGACGGAAACCGATCATAGAACGAGAACAGGAGATTCACGATGACCACGACCGAGGTGCCGACGCCAATCCGCGAGCTCGTCGAGGCGACGAACGCCGGCGATACTGGGAGATTCGTTGCAGCGTTCACCGACGACGCCTACCTCAACGACTGGGGGCGAGAGTTCCACGGTCACAGCGGAATTCGGGACTGGGACAGAACGGACAACATCGGCAAGCAGGCGCACTTCGAGATTGTCAGTGTGGCTCCTGGCAAAGATCCCGAGTCATACGTTGTCTCAATGAAGGTCACGGGCAACGGGTTCAACGGAACCGGCACGATGGCCATCACCCTGCGAGACGACAGGATCGCGAGCCTGGGAATCAGTTGACCCGGCTCTTCGGGCGAAAATTGGTGGAACACTCTCAAGACGAGCGAATCGCCCCATGCTCGTAACCCAGCGTTGCTGGCTGGCAGTCGCACGCTGATCGCGGATGGCTTGCTTGATCGCAGCCGTCGTCACATAGTGCACGTGGTCGGTCATTTCGCCCCCGCTCTGACAATGGTGACATCGACGAATCGTGACATCACGGTACGGTCGAGCGGCGCCGAAGAACAGGGATAGACGTGGCATGACTGAGGAGTTATCATCCTGGCCGGCGCGCCATCGTGAACGACGGGCGCGACCGAAAGCTGCAGGATTTTGGTGGAGCTACGGGGATTCGAACCCCGGACCTTCTCATTGCGAACGAGACGCGCTACCAACTGCGCCATAGCCCCTAGAACTGCGTTAGAAACAATATCACGACGGGAGCCGTCACTCGAAGCCGGGCGGGCGCCCTCTACGGCGTACCCGTTTCGGTGGTCGAGTAGCGAGCGCCGGTCCCTGAGCCTGTCGGAGGGCGAGCGTATCGTCGCCTCGCAACCTGCCCTGCGGTCCGGAACCACAGATCGGCTTGCGGGGTCTCGATACGCGGCTCGCTGCGCGAGCAGCTACTCGACCACCGCAGTGACTGGCCCAGTCCCGGTGGTCGAGTAGCAGCGGGCGACAGCCCGCTGCATGAGTCAGATCGAGCGCAGCGAGATTCCTCCAGTAGCAGCGAGCGTATCGAGACCTCGCAACCCGCCCTGTGATCCGGAACCCCGGATCGGCTTGCGGGGTCGCCGGCGCGTCAGCTGGCAGCGCGACGACGACGCAGCACAGCGTCCAGGTCGAGGCCGTCCGACTCGACGTCGTCGAGCACGCCCATCCGCGCGAATCGGCTCGGCGGCGCCATAACGGGAATCGGCGCAGTGGATGCCGCGGGCTCGGAACCCGTCGCAGGCGTGGCCGTTCGCGGCTTGAGCTGCGCTACCTCAGGCTCGAGCTTCGGCGCGAGCTCGGCCGCTCGCTTCTCAAGGTCTTCCCGCGCTGCTGCCCTGCGCAAGGCGACAGCAGCATCCATCGAGGCCATCGCGCTTGCGGCCACCGATCCCCGCGACAGATAAAGGGGTTTCGGCAGCGGCTGTGGCGTCCAGGTCGTGGCGACGGCCGGGACGACAACATCGTGCTCTGCATGATCGAACAGTTCGGACTGCACGACCCGCTCGTGGGCGACAGCGGCGACTCGTCGCATCCGCCCCGCCTTCGCCAAACGCGACAGCAGCACGAGCGCGCTTGCCGTCAGCACGGTCCCGCCTGCCAGGAAGATCCACGATCCGCCAACGAGCAGGTCGAACGTGCCATACCCGATGACGCCAAGACCGATGAGCAGCACCAGAGAGGTCGCGGCGCGCACCCTGCGCAGTCGTCGTGCACGATCCCGTGCGACGTCAGGTGCAAGAGCGATGCGGGGCGCGGCGGTCACCGTGGACTCGGCAGCGATCGCGGCGGCACGTGCACGCATCGCGGCAGCTTCCGCTTCGGCTCGTGCCTGCGCCTCAGCACGAGCACGTTCCTCTTCCTTGCGCAGGATTCGCTGTTGAATCGCAACATCCCGGGCGGTCGCCTCCACGCGCACTTCCTGCGGCACCTCTGCCGTCTCGGCCAGAATACGCAGCGTCTGCTGCAGCCGCACCGCGTTGCGTTCGGTGGCAAGGTACTCACGCCTGCGCAGCCAGGTCGGCACCAAATACGCAAGCCACAGGGCAGCGGCGAGCGCAAAAACCACCCCGCCGCTCAGTACATCCCCACCCATGCCTCAACGGTAAGGCGCCAGGCGCGATCCGCCCGTGCGTGTGACGGGTGTGTCACCGATCGCGATGCACGGGCAATTGGATGGCGGCAGCAGCACGGTCAGCGGCCGGGATGCGCGCAGCGTCGGTCGGCGCCTGGCCATCCCGCCATCGTGCGAGCACACCCTGACGCACCTCTTCGACCACCAATGCGAAGCAATAGTGATCCCGCCAGTCTCCATTGATGTGGATGTAGCGCCGCCGCAATCCCTCGTAGCGGAACCCGAGCTTCTCGACAACGCGCAACGATGGCGCATTCTCCGGCCTGATGCAGATCTCCATCCGGTGCAGTCCGAGCTGAAAGAAGCAGTAGTCCGTGGCGAGCGCGACGGACGACGGGGTCACAGACCGGCCGGCGAACCGCTCTGCCACCCAGTAGCCGATCGTTGCGCTCGCCAACGACCCGTACGTGATCGACGACACATTCAGCTGTCCGGCCAGTTGGCCCTCATATTCCATGACGAACGGCAGTCCGTGGCCGCCTCTGGCGTTCGCCAGCAACGAGCGGATGCTTGCCCGCGTGTCGAAATTCATTGGACCGTGCGGGTTGGTCGCCTCCCACTGCCGCAGCCAGCTGCGATTACTCATCAGCTCGCGCTCGAGCGCACGAGAGTCACGCAGCCTGATCGGCCGAAGGGAAACGGGCCCGTCTGCGAGCGTCGGAATGAAAAGCGGCATCAGTTATCGCGCGTTGCGAGCGTGTGCTACGCAGGTCCCTCGAGTTCGCTCAGCGTCTGATCCGGTGGAACGTCTGTGTCAAGCTTCGACGCGAACTCCTTCAGCCACGGCCGCAGCTCCGGCCCGAGATCCTCACGGTCGACAGCGAGTTGCACGATCGCCTTGATGTAGTCGAGCCGATCGCCGGTGTCATAACGACGCCCGCGGAACACGACACCATACACACCGCCTGCGATCGATTCGTCTGCTGCCAGCGTTTGCAAGGCATCGGTCAGTTGAATCTCGCCGCCTTTGCCAGGCGGTGTCTTCTCAAGCACATCGAACACCTCGGGGCGCAGAACGTAACGCCCGATGATCGCGAGATTGGACGGCGCGTCTGCCTTGTCCGGCTTCTCAACCAGGCCGCGCACGCGCACGACGTCGTCCTCGTCTGTCGTCTCCACCCGCGCGGCGCCGTAGAGGTGGATGTTGTCGGGATCAACCTCGAGCAGTGCGACAACTGTCACGTTGCGCTCGCTGGCGACCTGAAGCATCCGTTCGAGCAGCACGTCTCGACTGTCGATGATGTCGTCACCCAGGAGCACAGCGAACGACTCGCGACCGACGTGCATCTTCGCTCGCAGCACGGCGTGCCCAAGACCCTTCGGGTCGCCCTGACGCACGTAATGCATGTCGGCAAGCTCTGTGGAGAAATTCACCTTCTCCAAGCGTGCCGAGTCGCCCTTCTGTTTGAGGGTCGCCTCGAGCTCGGTGGCACGATCGAAATGGTTCTCGAGCGCGTTCTTATTTCGCCCCGTCACCAAAAGCACATCGTGCAGTCCAGCCGCGACCGCTTCTTCGACCACGTACTGGATGGCCGGCTTGTCGACGACCGGAAGCATCTCCTTCGGCATGGCCTTCGTCGCTGGCAAGAACCGCGTGCCCAGCCCAGCGGCCGGAATCACAGCCTTCGTAATCTGTTTCGCCATGTTGGCAAGGCTAGTGGCATCCGGTGACGATTGATGAACACAACGTAGTATTGCGTCTATGTCCACTGAGGTGACCAATCAAAAGCGGGCACTGCGCGCCGAGCTTCGTGAGCGCAGACAGAATCTGACCGGGCCAGAACAGGATGCCGCGACGGCGGGGATCACCCGGAATCTCATCGACCTCACGACCGACCTATCAGCGCGTTCGGTGTCGTGCTACCTGTCGGCCAGAAACGAGCCGAACACCAGGCCGTACCTCAATTGGGCGCGTGAGAACGGCATCCGTGTTCTTCTTCCGATCACCCGAGAAGACGGGCTACTCGATTGGACCACGGGCGACGGAACGACCGAGACCGAAAGCATCCTCGGCCTGCCGGAAGCGGTCGGCGAACTGCTCGGACCGATCGCCATCAACGACGTCGACCTCATCATTGTGCCTGCAGCAGCCGTGGATGCGACGGGGTTGCGGATGGGCTGGGGTCGCGGCTATTTCGACAAGACACTGGGGAGCATGGAAAAATGTCCTCCAGTATATGCGGTGCTTTTCGACGGCGAACTCGTCGAAGAAGTGCCACGAGAACTTCACGATCAAGCGGTGGACGGCGCTGTGACACCGACACGGATCGTTCAGTTCAGTTGACGCGCATCGCGTAACACAAGCATCCGTCGAGTTGCGGCGGCAATCGCAAGAAGAGAATCGAGCCATCAGCAGTGCCAACATACGCATACAAGTGTCGCGAGTGCGGAAACGCCTTCGACATCCAGCAGGCCTTTTCCGACGACGCCCTCACCGTCTGCCCGTCGTGCGGCGGCGCGCTTCGCAAGGTGTTCGGAACCGTCGGGGTGACGTTCAACGGATCGGGCTTCTATCGAACAGACTCCCGTGCTGGAACCAAGAGTTCAGACCCGGCATCCAAGGGCGCAGAGTCCAGCAAGCCCAAGAAGGAGCCTGCAGCGGCGGGCGCGAGCAGCAGCACATCGTCGAGCGACTCGTCGGCGTCAAAAGCACCAAGTACCCCGAAAAAGGCACAGACCCCGTAATAATAGGAAAATCAGTAGTTCCTTAAAGGGGGTAACCATGTTCAAGGGCTTCAAAGAGTTCATCATGCGGGGGAACGTGATGGACCTGGCAGTTGCGGTCGTCATAGGCGCCGCGTTCACGCTGGTGATCAACTCGGTCGTAACCGGCATCATCAACCCGCTCATCGGAGCCGTTTTCAACGCCAAAGACCTCAGTGGGGTCCTGATCCTTGAAATCCCAACCACGTCTGGCGGGCACGCGAAGATTCTGTTCGGCGCGTTCCTCGCCGCGTTGATCCAGTTCATCATCGTCGCTGCCGTCGTGTATTTCGCCGTCGTGGTTCCGGTGAATCACCTGCTCAAGGCTGCGGCAGAGCGACGCAAGGCCGGTGCCGTCGAAGAAGAAGACACCCCGCCGAACGAGCTCGACCTGCTCGCCGAAATCCGCGACCTGCTCGCGGAGGACCGAGTGCCGAGCGGTGGCAGGCATCAAGATCCAGGGGCACCGCTGCAGTAGCGGTCTTTCGTGTCGACCCCGCAATGAATCCCGTGGTCGAGTAGCAGCTCGCGCAGCGAGCCGCGTATCGAGACCCCGAACGACGATCCGCGGTTCCGGACCGTAGACGGCGTCGCCAGGTCTCGATACGCTCGTTCCTCGCTACCCGACCACCGAAAAGGATCCGGTGGTCGAGTAGCAGCTCGCGCAGCGAGCCGCGTATCGAGACCCCGCAAGACGATCTGCAGTTCCAGACCATAGGCAGCGCCGCCAGGTCTCGATACGCTCGTTCCTCGCTACCCGACCACCGAAAAGGATCCGGTGGTCGAGCGCGGCAATGGCCCCGCAATGAATCCGGTGGTCGAGTAGCAGCTCGCGCAGCGAGCCGCCTATCGAGACCCCGAAAGACGATCCGCGGTTCCAGACCACAGGCAGCGCCGCCAGGTCTCGATACGCTCGTTCCTCGCTACTCGACCACCGAAATGGGTCCGGTCGGTCAGTAGTGCGGAGGCACGTCGCGCCGCAGCTGCTCGTCGTTCGAGTCAGCGCGGTCGCCCCACGCGGCATCCTCGTCGCCTGCTGCGCGAACGGGTTTTCCGTCGCGCGGCGCGGACTGCGGTGTCGGGTCGGCTCCCGGAGC
>DATMTC010000010.1:0-7462 GCA_035565115.1 Microbacteriaceae bacterium
GAGTAGATGCGCGACCCGATCAGGATGGCGGCGAGCGTTGTCGCAAGCAGAATCACCAGCGACAGCAACGGCTCCCACCACTGCGCCGTCCCAAGGAACAATCGCATCGGCATGCCGACAGGCGCAGAGAACGGAATGTACGACATGATCGCAAGCACCGTCGGGTTGTTGTTGAACACGAGCACAAGAATGTACGGCAACATCACGAGCATCATCACGGGCGCTGTGGCCGATCCGACATCCTCCTGCCGAGACACGAGCGCAGCCGTGGCAGCGTAAAGCGCAGCGATCAACACGAAGCCGAACACGAAGAACACCACGAACCACGCCACCGACGGACCGATGTTGCCAAGCAACACCTTCTGGCCGGTCGCCAAAAGCGCCCCCGTCGTCAACAAAGCGATCACGGCGACCTGCGCGAACGCCAGCAGGCTATTGCCGAGCACCTTGCCCGCCATCAGCGTGCGCGCTGTGATCGTCGACAGCAGAATCTCGACCACCCGGGTCTGTTTCTCTTCGACGACACTCTGCGCGATCGTCTGCCCGAAGGTCATCGCAGACATGAAGAACACGAGGCCGAACCCGAGAGCGACGAGGTACACCAAAAACGGATTCTGTGCCGCCTTGTGCAGCAACTGAACGGATGGCGGAGCGCTCAACGCCTGAACGACGCCGGTCGGGGCAGCGTCGAGCGCGATGACCTTCACGCCGACGGCCTTGTTGTCAGCATCAGGCACGATCGCGGCATCCACTGTGCCTTCACGCACCATCTTCTCTGCAGCGAGCTGGTCATCGGCGGGGACCGCCTTGAGCCCGTCCGCCTGCTGAACCACGCTCGCAGCGTTGCCGACAACCGCCACCTTCGTGGTGTGGTCGATGCCGCTCACCAGCCCGCCGATCAGTGTCGCGGCCAGCGCGGCGAGAAGCAGAACGCCGGTTGAGATCAAGAACGCCTTGCTGCGAACCCGCGAAAGAATCTCGCGCTCGGCAACGAGCCAGATCGCTCCGCGCGGCGCCTGCTCGCGGCGAATCGACGCTTCTGATGTCGCCATGCTCATTTGATGACCTCCCTGAAGATCTGGGCAAGAGACGGATGCTGCGGGGCAAAGCTGGCCACCGGCCCGCGTTCGATCGCCGACTGCAGAACGCGCTGCGCGGCATCCGGATCCGCGTCGAACAAGGCGTACCCACCATCGAGCTCGATGACGGTGATGTCTGAAACATTCCGCAGCCAGCCGGCGTCACCGCCGAGCAGGATCTCGTAGCGCGGCGCCGAATGCTCGTCACGCAGCGCCTGCCGCGAACCGGATGCTCGGATGGTGCCGTTCGCGATGATCACAAGGTCGTCGCAGAGACGCTCGACGATGTCGAGCTGGTGCGACGAAAACAGCACGGGTATGCCCCGTGCGGCATATTCGTTGAGCACCGTTTGAACTGTGTCGACAGCGATCGGGTCGAGACCGGAGAACGGCTCGTCAAGCACGAGCACCTCAGGGTCGTGCACGAGCGCCGCCGCGATCTGCGCTCGCTGCTGATTGCCGAGCGAGAGCTTCTCCACCGGGTCGTTCGCCCGTTCGCCGAGCCCAAGCCGCTCGAGCAGCGCCATCGTGTTTTTCCTCGCAGCAGTCGGTCCCAGCCCGTGCAGTCGTGCGAGGTAGGTGATCTGCTCGGCCACCTTCATCTTCGGATACAGCCCGCGTTCCTCAGGCATGTAGCCGAAGCGGCGGCGGTCGGATGCTCCGAGTTCGGTTCCGTTCAGCAGCACGCTGCCGCTGTCCGACGACAGCACACCGAGGATGATGCGCATCGTCGTCGTCTTTCCAGCACCGTTTGCCCCGACGAACCCGGTCATCCGGCCGTCATGGACACTGAAGTCGATGTCGCTGAGCACCCGGGTGCCCGAGAACGATCGGTTGATGTCATGCAGTTCCAGCACGTTGCCTCCCTATTGTTCATCAACGGTACGGGCAGCGAGGGCGTGGCGCATCCATCGTGTGGAGGTCTGCGCGACTCCGTCGCACGGCGGACAGATCACAATTGCGAACCCGTTTGAATCTGGGGTAGCCGACCGGCATTGCTATGAGTACTCTGAGGGATTGTCATGTGTGCTGTCTCAATTTCAGATGAATGAGGGAACCTTGTGAACTGGCCAATCTCGACCCAGATGCGACTGACAAGGGCGCTCGCCATCGCGGCCGCGGCCGGAATGGTGGGCGCATGCGCCCTCGTCGTCGGCAGCGCTGCAGCGGCGATGCAACCCGCGGCCGCGGATGCGACAACCGGCACGACTACGTATTACGAGTCTGGTGGGCGGTACGAATTCACCATCCCGGCCGGTGTCGTCAGCATGCACGTCACAGCGATCGGCGGTCGCGGCGGTCGCGACGGCGGCCTCGGCGGACTGGTCAATGCGGACTTCGATGTCAAGGAGGGCCAGACGTTCATCGTGCACGTCGCAGGTGACGCAGACGGCACCACCGGAGGCTACAACGGCGGTGGCAACGGTGTGCGCGACAATTTGCAGTCGAGCGGCGGCGGTGGTGCATCCGATCTGCGCGCAGGCGGAGACGCTCCGTCCGATCGCATCATCGTCGCTGGAGGCGGCGGCGGAGCGGGAACAGCCGGGGAGGGTGGCAGTGCTGGGCAGGCCGGAGGCCCGGGGTTTTGCTCCCCAACGGATGCGGGACTTCCCGGTTCGCTGATCGCAGGTGGCAAAGGCGGAGCAGAGTGCCAGGGGGCCGCAGGACACGACGGGATGCTCGGAGTCGGTGGCGAAGGTTCGCAGTCCGATGCGCATGCGGCAGGTGGCGCAGGTGGCGCCGGCTACTACGGCGGGGGCGGTGGGGCTCCGTCGGCTGGCGGAGGCGGTGGATCGAGCTACTTCGCCGACTCCGCACTCAATCCGACGGTCTCTCTGTCGGACGCCAGCGGCAAGCCGTATGTCGGTGTGACATACGTGACGGCACCGGCCACGGATAACCCAGGCGACCCGACCGATCCCGACCCGGGCACTCCTGATCCTGGCACTCAGCCAGCGGGCCCGGTCGTGCCGCCAGCCAACACGGCAACGCCCAAGCCGGAATTGGCCGCGACAGGATCGGAAGCCACGTGGGGGATGCTGGCGGGCGCCGCATTCCTAACGGCGGGCACGGTACTGGTCATCGGCCGTCGCGCGCGGCGCAGCAGGGCTGACCGCTAGCGCCGCTCATGCTTCTGGCCGTACGACCCCGTTCTCGTATGCGAACACCACGGCCTGGATGCGATCGCGCACGCCGAGCTTCATCAGCACCTTCGACACGTGCGATTTCACGGTCGCTTCACCCACGAAGAGTTCGCGCGCGATCTCGGCGTTGGACTTGCCCTGCGCAACCAGTCCGAGCACCTCGGACTCCCGCGTCGTGAGCTCGGCAAGTTCCGCACCGGCCGGGCGGTGCGTCGTGGATTCAGGCGCCGAAGCGCCGAACCGCTCGATCACGCGCCTGGTCACCTCAGGCGACAGCAGCGCGTCACCTCGGGCGACCACCCGCACCGCCTCGATCAGTTGCTCCGGCGAGGAGTTCTTGAGCAGAAATCCGCTCGCGCCCGCGGTGAGCGCAGCGAACAGATAGTCGTCGCGATCGAACGTGGTCAACATCAAAACGGATGCGGCATTCGCCGTGTCTGCCGTGATCCTTCGAGTCGCCTCGAGTCCATCGACGCCCGGCATCTGCACGTCCATGCAGATGACATCCGGCCGCAGTTCCGTCGCCCGTTCGACGGCGGCGGCGCCATCCGCAGCCTCGCCAACGACAGCGATGCCCGGTTCTGACTGCAGGATGATGCGAAAGCCGGCACGAACCAGGTCTTGGTCGTCGACGAGCAATACCCGGATCGGCGCGCTACTCGTGTCGGCGGAGGTCACGACGTCTGCTCCTGCGCGCGTGCCGAGTTCACCGGCAACGGAAACCTGGCGCGCACAAGATAGCCTCCGCGAGACTTCGATCCGAGTTCGATGACACCGCCGACCGCTGCGACGCGTTCGCGCATGCCGATCTGGCCGAGTCCGCGCCTGCCTGGCGTCTCGCGCGCAGGCGCACCGCGCCCGTTGTCGCTGACTTCGACCTCGAGCGTGTCGGTCTCGTAGCGCAGTCGAACCTCGGCCTGCACGTCGGCGCCGCCGTGTTTGCGCGTGTTGGTGAGCGCCTCCTGCACGATTCGGTATGCGCTCAGTTCGATCGTCCCCGGCACGGGCCGCGAGTCCCCGATGGTCGACACCCGAACGCTGAGACCAGCAGCCGCAGCCTCGGCGACGAGCGTGTGCAGTTGTCCAAGGCCGCGCGTGCTCGTGCTGCGTGCCGGATCGTCCGCTGGAAAGTCGGCCGGATTGTCAGCCGGATCGTCAGCACGCAGCGCGCCGAGCAGCATCCGCATTTCATCGACAGCCGATCGTGCGCTGGACTCGATCGATGCCAGAGCGTTCGTCGCCTCGTTCGGATCGGATGCCAGCACGCGCCGTGCCGCGCCCGCCTGAACGCCCATCACAGACACGTGGTGTGCCACGACGTCGTGCAGCTCGCGCGCGATGCGCACGCGGTCGAGTGCGACGGCCTGCGCAGCCGAGTGTTCGCGCTCTTCGGCGAGTTCATCGGTGCGCGCCTCGAGGGTTGCGCGCTGCCGAGCGGACCGGAATGCGGTCTCGCCGAAAAAGTATGCGCCGCCGAAGTACAGCATGTTGGTCAGGATGGAGATCAGGCCGTACGCGAGGTATGGCGACAGTGCGCCAGCGGTCGACAGTGTCGTGCTGCCGCCTGCGCCGAGGATGAGGCTGGTGAACAACCAGATGAAGATCGCAGCGATGATTCCGGCGCGAACGAGCATGGCCGCCATGCGGTTGGCGCTCCACGCGCCGATCGAATAGAACGCGAGAAAGAGCGCAATGTTGCTGAACAGCAGTTCGGGAACGTGCAGCTGCTGACCGGCGACGAACACGGCGCTGATCACGATCGTGACCGGGATCGGATAGCGGCGGCGCAGCGCGAGAGGAAGCGTGACAAGCACGGCCCAGGTCACGCACTGCCACGGCGGTGCGGCTTGCTTGTAGATGCCGGTGCGTGCGTAAAGCCAGACGCTGACCAGAGCGCCGACGAGTAGCACGAGAGCGACGAGCGCGTCGGTTCGGCGCGCACGAGCATCCGGCGGATCGCGCCGCCATTCCCCGGTGGCTTCTACGCGGGATTCCATGGGCTCAACGGTATCGAGCTAAGGGTGGGGCGGGCATCCGTCTTGCGGCGGAGGCGGCGGGGCGGGCGGTGGCGGAGGCGGCGGGGCGGCCCGATAAATGCCTGTTCCCGGCGAAAATGCGGCACCTGTACACGTTTTGTCCAGAAACCGCCGGTAGCGTGGCACACCTTGCCCGAGATGATGAACCGGTTCGAGCCCTAGTCGAGCCGATTTTGCGTGCTGCCATGGTGCGGCGCCATCTGACAACGGTCGTCGGCAAGATCTCGGCCATCCGCCTTTCGGTGGCGTCGAGGATCCAGCCTGCACAGGCACGCAACCCGAATTGGAACGCGCGCGCCTGTTGCCTAATCGCGCGTTGCGCGTGTGGGCGGACACGCAGGGACACCACAAGCATCGGAATCATTTGTCGTTACGTAATACACTTTTCACCCGCAAGCGCGTCATCACCGCATCCGCTATCGCTCTCGCCATCAGTGCGGGGCTTATCGTCCCAGCCGTTGTGCAGTCGAACGCACTGCAAGCGAAGAGCGTGGCAGAGACCACCGCACTGAGCGAATCGAACGGGGTGCACAAGGAGCAACTCGCGATCTACCCGCGAATCGCCAAGGAGCGCGTCGACAATGTCGCTCAAGCAACGCTCGTGCACGCACACTCTGTGATCGCGCAGACCAAGTCGAAGACGGATGTGACGCCGCTGACCAACGCTGTCGCATACCTGAGCAACTACAACGTGCTCAGCGCGAAGGTCGTCATCCACATGACCGAGACCACCAAGGATGCGATCGCGACCACGTCGGCGGCCGCAGCCGAAGCTGACCGTGTCGCAGCCGAGAAGGCGGCGGCAGCAGCCGCGGCGGCCGCACAGGCTGCAGCTGCGCAGGCAGCGGCGAACACGCCGGATGGGGCTCGCGCAACGGCTCGCTCCATGGCAGCGAGCTCCTACGGCTGGGGTGACGATCAGTTCCAGTGCCTCGACTCGCTGTGGTCGAAGGAATCCGGATGGCGGGTCGACGCTTCCAACGGTTCGAGCGGTGCGACCGGCATCCCGCAGGCTCTGCCAGGGTCGAAGATGGCGACGGCCGGTGACGACTGGGCGACGAACGCTGCAACGCAGATCAAGTGGGGTCTCGGCTACATCGCAGGCTCGTACGGCACGCCGTGCGCGGCGTGGTCGCACTCGCAGTCGGTCAACTGGTACTAGGCCTGTCGGTGGTCGAGTAGCTGCTCGCGCAGCGAGCCGCGTATCGAGACCCCGCAAGCCAATCTGTGGTTCCGGACCATAGGAGCGTCACCGGGTCTCGATACGCTCGCTGGCGCTCGCTACTCGACCACCGGAGTCGTCACCGTTTCGGTGGTCTAGTAGCTGCTCGCGCAGCGAGCCGTGTATCGAGACGGCGCAACCCGATCTGTGGTTCCGGACCGTGGGCGGGGCACCGGGTCTCGATACGCTCGCTGGCGCTCGCTACTCGACCTCCGGAGTTGTTCCCGTTTCGGTGGTCGAGTAGCTGCTCGCGCAGCGAGCCGTGTATCGAGACCTCGCGAGGCGATCTGTGGTTCCAGACCGTAGGTGGGTGGGTCGCGGCGTCCCTGCTGCTGGCGGAATCTCCCTGCGCTCGATCTGGCTGATGCTGCGGGCTGTCGCCCGCTGCTACTCGACCAGTGACAGGTCGACGATCGTGCCGTTCACCGAGGTAGTGTCTGCCGCCCACAGGTCGACCACGGATGCCGCAAGCGTCTCTTCGAGACCGGCAAGCGCTTTGACTCGGAAGATCACCGCCGCCGCCGGAGCACCGGCCTTGCTGAATCCTTGCGCGATCGCGCGCGTCCAAGTCTCCGCGGCGGCCTTCGCTGCCGCATAGTTCGCGCCTCCGGCCGTCGGATGCTCGACAACAGGCGACGAGACGATCGCAAGCCGGCCGGCCGGCGAGCCGACGAGGTCGTCGTAGAACGCCCGGCTCGTCAACCGCAGCGCGGTGAACGACTGCTCGAGCGCCTGCCAGTCCTCGTCACTCTGGCCGGCGATTCCGCCGCCACCGCGCCATCCGCCCACGAGGTGGATGAGCCCGTCGATGGCACCGAACTTCACGTGGATGCGCATCGCCAGCTCGGCGACGGCCGAGGGGTCTGTGAGGTCGCAGCTGCGGGCATCCGCCTCTGGCACTTGGGAGACCAGCGCATCCAGATGCTCTTGGCTGCGTGCGACGGCGAGCACGCGCGCCCCGTCGGCCGCGAGGGCGCGAGC
>DATMTC010000011.1:0-11319 GCA_035565115.1 Microbacteriaceae bacterium
GAGATGTACATCGACGGCGTGCTCGAACCAGGCATGACGTTCACCATCGAGCCTGGCCTGTACTTTCAGCCTGACGATCTGACGGTGCCAGAGCAGTTCCGCGGAATCGGCGTGCGCATCGAAGACAACATCCTTGTCACAGCAGACGGCGCAGAGAACCTGTCGATCGCCATCCCCCGCACCGCAGACGACGTTGAGGCGTGGATCGCGCGGCTCGGCTCCGACTCAGCCAGGTAGCGCGGCGCCCGTCGGTGATCGTCTAGCGAGGCGTCTGGCCAATCCGGTGGGCGAGCGATGCCCTGAAGAGGCCGCTCGCGGTCGTCTCGAAGGGTAGCCGCTCGCCCAGCGAGCCGCGTATCGAGCTGCCCAGGCGAGGCGTCGAACCATCCCGGTGGTCGAGTAGCTGCTCGCGAAGCGAGCCGCGTATCGAGACCAGGCAAGGCGATCTGTGGTTCCCGACCATAGGCGGGTTGCGAGGTCTCGATACGCTCGCTAGCGCTCGCTACTCGACCACCGAATGGAGCATTCCTAGTGCCGGTCCTGGTCGCCGTCGGCATCCGGTTCGGCCTTCTCGCCGTAGCGAGGCCGTTCTGGCCGCTCGGCGGATTCTGGCTGTTCCGCCGGTTCGCGCCGGTCGTCGTCCTGCGCCTGCTGCGACTGCGACGGCTGCTCGGTCGGCGGCACGAAGGCGGCGGGCGGGTCTGATGGATGCGCGGGTGCCTGCGGCTCGTCGCTCGTCGGCGACGCAGGCTCATGCCCGGCGAGCAAATTGCGCGCACGGTGCACAAGGTCGGACTCGACGAGCACCGAGTAGCTCGTTGCCATCACATGCGTCATCGACGTGTAGTCGCGCCGCCTGCGGTTGATCCCATAGGAGACAAGCCCGAACAGCATGCCGAAACCGGCGCCGATCAGCAGCGCTGCAATGATGAACGCCAACGATGTCGCGGGCGAGAAGATGATCAGCAGAAGGCCGAAGAACAACCCGAGCCATGCACCGGATGCCGCTCCAGCGATCGCGACTCGGCCCCAGCTGAGCTTTCCTGTTACGCGCTCTACACTCTTCAGATCGCTTCCGACGATCGACAGGCGATTGACAGGAAAATCTGCCCTGGCCAGCACATCCACCGCCTGTTGCGCCTCGAGGTACGTCTCGTAGGTCGCGATCGCTTCACCACGTGGAAGGGTGGGGAATATCGCTCGTCCTCGACCGCCCATCGGGCTCTGATTGCTCACGTCGCCATTGTCCCATGCTCGCAGGTGCTGAGACTAAGGTTTATGTGTGAGTGCCACCAGAGTATTTGTCGCCCGATTGGCCGGGTGCACCGTTTTCGACCCGGCGGGCGACCGCGTGGGCAAGGTGCGTGACGTGCTGGTGGTTTACCGAAAAAGCGACCCGCCCCGAGTCGTCGGCCTGATCGTTGAGATCCCAGGCAAGCGCCGAGTTTTCGTTCCGATCGGGCGTGTGACATCGATCGGAAGCGGTCAGATCATCACAACGGGCCTGATCAACGTGCGCCGGTTCGAGCAGCGCGGAGGCGAAGTGCGCGTGATCGCCGAGATCCTCGGCAGAACCGTGCAGTTCAAGGACGGTTCAGGCACCGCGACGATCGAAGACGTTGCGATCGAAGAGGCGCGCCCAGGCGACTGGTCGATCAGTCAGTTGTTCGTGCGCCGGCCGAAGACAAGCCCCTCCCCGTTCGCACGAGGCGCGACGGTGTTCGCCACCTGGGCCGAGGTCACCGAGAAGTCAGAGCGTGGCCAGGCGCAGTCTGCAGAGCAGCTCATCGCAACCTATTCGGATCTGAAACCGGCCGACCTGGCAAACACACTTCTCGACCTGCCGCTCCAGCGCAGACTCGAGGTTGCAAGCGAGCTGCCAGACGGTCGTCTCGCCGATGTGCTCGAGGAGATGCCAGAGAACGACCAGGTCGAGATCCTCGGCGAACTCGACGACCAGCGTGCTGCTGACGTGCTTGATCAGATGCAGCCGGATGACGCCGCCGACCTGATCGCGCAGCTCACTGACGAGCGCGGCGAGCATTTGCTCGAGCTGATGCAGCCGGAAGAAGCAGAAGACGTGCGGATGCTGCTCAGCTACGAGCCAGACACCGCTGGCGGTTTGATGACGACAGAGCCCGTCATCCTGTCCGCGGATGCGACGGTGGCCGAGGGCCTTGCACTCATCAGGCGGCAGGACCTTGCCCCTGCGCTCGGCGCCGCCGTGTGCATCACGCTGCCGCCGTATGAGCCGCCGACGGGCAGATACCTTGGCATGGTGCATTTTCAGCGGATGCTGCGCTACCCGCCGCATGAGCGGCTTGGGACCATTCTCGATCAAAGCCTCGAGCCGGTGACGGCAACGACCTCCGCCGCCGAGGTCGCCCGCATTCTGGCCAGTTACGACCTGGTTTCCGTTCCGGTTGTCGACGACAACCATCGTCTCGTCGGGGTGGTGACCATTGACGACATCCTCGACTATCTGCTCCCAGACGACTGGCGATCTCATGATGAAGACGACGACGTGCTCGAGCGAATACAGGCAGCGCGCGCCGATACGCAAAGTATTCCGATTACCAAGACGAGCACGGCTAGGAGGATGACCGATGGCACGAACGGCTAGAGTCGACGCCCGCCTCGACGCACCGAAGGGCCTGCGATCGTCTGTACTCGCGATACGCGGGCGCAGTTCAAGCGACCGGTTCGGTCGATTCACCGAGTGGATCGCACGGGCCATGGGCACGCCGTGGTTCCTGCTCTTCCTCACGCTGTTCGTCGTCCTCTGGATCCTCTGGAACACCCTGGCGCCCGCCCAGTTGCGCTTCGACTCCGTTGGATACGGCTTCATCGCGCTGACCCTCGTGCTGTCGCTGCAGGCGTCGTACGCGGCTCCGCTCATCCTGCTCGCCCAGAACAGGCAGGATGACCGCGACCGAGTGCAGATCGAGCAGGACAGGCAGCGCTCCGAGCGCAACCTTGCCGACACGGAATACCTGGCGCGCGAGGTCGTTGCGCTGCGCCTTGCTGTGCGAGACATGGCATCGAAGGACTTCATCCGCGCTGAGCTGCGCTCGCTGCTCGAGGAATTGGAGCGGGACAGGGACGGCAAGGAACCCGTCGGTGGTTGACAGTCCGGTCCCGTCGACGGGCTCAGGGACCGAGGCGAGAGTCCGCGCGGCACTCTCCCGCGTCATCGACCCCGAGATTCGCAAGCCGATCACGGATCTCGACATGGTCGGCGATATCGCGGTCGATCGCGACGGCGCAACGACGGTACACATCAAGCTGACGATCGTCGGATGCCCTGCCGCACGTGCCATTGAACGCGACGTGACGGCCGCGGTTCGTGGCACGGACGGTGTGACATCCGCTCACATCGAGGTCGGTGTGATGACACCTGCCGAACGGAAGGCGTTGACCGAGAAGCTGCGAGCAGGAAAGGCGGCACGCACCATGCCGTTCGGGCCTGATTCATTGACCACGGTGTATGCGATCACAAGCGGCAAGGGCGGTGTCGGCAAATCGACGCTGACCGCGAACCTTGCCGTGGCGCTTGCCGAGCACGGATTGGCCGTCGGCCTGGTCGACGCCGACGTGTTCGGGTTCTCCATCCCGGCCATCCTCGGCCTGACGCGAGATGGCGCGTCGCCGAAGCCGACCAGGGTCGATGACATGATCCTGCCACCGGTCGCGCACGGCGTGAAGGTGATATCGATCGGCATGTTCCTCGACCCTGAGCGTGGCTCGGCTGCCGTCGCGTGGCGCGGGCCCATGCTGCACCGCACGCTCACCCAGTTCCTGACCGACGTGTACTTCGGTGACCTGGATGTTCTGCTGCTCGATCTGCCGCCAGGCACGGGCGACATCGCCATCTCGGTCGGCCAGCTGCTGCCCAACGCAGACGTTATCGTCATCACCACGCCGCAACCCGCCGCCGCCGAGGTCGCGGAACGCAGCGGCATCGTCGCGCGGCAGACCGGGCAGCACGTTTACGGTGTCATCGAGAACATGGCGGGGCTGCCTGGCCCGGACGGCACGGTGCTCGAACTGTTCGGCTCCGGCGGGGGCAGGGTGGTCGCTGAACGCCTCTCGGACGGCCAGGATGCGCCAGTGCCGCTGCTGGCATCCATTCCGCTCAGCGTCGCGCTGCGCGCAGGCGGCGACGCCGGGGAGCCGATCGTGCTCAGCGACCCTGACGATCCCGCCAGCGTCGCCATCCGGTCGGTTGCCGATCGCATGGCAACCCGTGGCCGCAGCCTGGCCGGTCGTCCGCTCGGCGTTTCACCCGCGCACTAGCCGCGCACGCGCCGAATCGGGCGCGGGTCAACCTGGCTCGACGACGCGGGCCAACAGCTCGATCAGCAGACGCTCGGTGACCGGATGCGGCAACGCTTCGATGAGCGCGAGGAACGGTGCCATCCGCTCGGGCAGGCCGACAGCATCCGAATCGCCGAGCAGCCCGATTCTGTGCAGGAGCTCGCTCGCTGATGCGGAGTCTGGCACCGGCGTGGTCGGGTCGGCCAGCGCTTCGAGAAGTTCGGGCGGCACCGCACCCATCGCTTGTTCGCCGGTGATGGCAGGAACGCCCCTGACCTCGTCGGCCGAGACCGTAAGCGCCGTGCACAACTCGTCGATGTGAGTCAGCGTGACCGGCGTGATCGTCAGGTGTGTCGTGCGCGGCAGTCGGCTGCCGTCATTCTGCAGCAGGCCTGGCTGCTGCTGCAGAATCCAGCCGTGACTGCGTGCTTGGTCGGCAAAATGGTGTGGGTCGACGCGCCGCGCATCGTCCACGCCTTCGTCGGTGGCCACCGCGATCAGCGGCCCGACCGGCGAGCCGACAATGCGCATGCCATCGATTCCATCGATCGTTGCGATCAGTCGTCGCGTCGCACGAGCACACGCGTCTGCCAGCTCGGCGAAGCCCGCCATTCCGAGCTCATTGATGATCGCCCATGCGGCGGCCAATGGGCCGGCCGATTTCGAACCGAGCAGCGTCGGATTGACGACAGGATAGCCAGGCCAGCGTGTCGTGGCGAAGAACTGTGCCCGGTGCCTGTCCCGGCCGCGATGCAAGAGCACGCTCACACCCTTCGGCGCATAACCATACTTGTGCAGGTCAGCGGACAGGCTTGTCACACCGGGCACCCGCAGGTCCCACGCCGGCAGTCCGCCGCCGTCTGCCGCGCTCCAGAACGGCAGGATCCAGCCGCCGATACACGCGTCGACATGGCATGAAACCCCGCGTTCCATGCACGCCTCCGCGACCTCGGCAATCGGATCGAGCGCCGCGAAGGGATATGACGGAGCAGACATGACGACCAGCGCAACGTCCGCGCCGATGCGCTCGATGATGTTCGACGCGTCGCACGTTCCCGTGACAGGATCAACCGGCACCAGATCGAGCTCGACGTCGAACAGCCGCGCAGCCTTCTGGAATGCGGCGTGCACCGTCGTCGGTGCGACCAACCGCGGCACACCCGTTCCCCCTGCGGCGCGCCACAGATCGCGTGCCGTCTTGACGGCGAGCATGCACGATTCGGTGCCGCCGCTTGTCACAGAACCGACCACAGCTTCGTCACTGCCCGAATTGCCACCACCAGAATCAGCGCCGAGCAGGTCACGGGCGAACGCGACCACATCGCGCTCGAGCACGGCGACCGACGTGAACGTCGTCGGATCCAGGCCGTTCACCTGTTGCATGAGCCGTGCGGCATCCGCGGCGAGTTCGTCGAGATCCGCCCGCCCGGAATCGTAAACATATGAGAGCACGCGTCCGCCGTGGGTGGGCGCGTCCGCCTGTCGCAGTGCACGCAAGCGGTCCAGGATGAGTTCGGCGCTAGAGTCCATCGATGTCCTCCTTGCGCAGCCGGTACCGCACAAGCGGGATCAAACTCAGCGCGATCAGCAGGCCGGGAACAACGCTGAAGGCCAGCACGATTCCCGCGACAGACTGGGCCGACTGGGTGACCTGTGCTCTTCCAGAGTGGGCCAGGTAGCCCGTCGCGGCCAAAACGATCGACAGCACCGTTGCGCCGAGCGCCATCCCTGTCGTCTCCCCCGCCGTCCACATGCCGCCGAAGATTCCCGCCCTGCCAGGGCCATTGGTCGTCGCGTCGTGTGAAATCACGTCTGGCAGCATCGCCATCGGCAGAGACTGCATGCCCGCGTATCCTGCCCCACACAGCGCGACAGGCAGATAGATCCAGGCACCAGGGGACCAGAGCAGCATCACCATCGACAGTGCTGCCGCGCCGAACAGGATGCTCGCCAGCAGAAATCCGCGCTCCTTACCGATGCGACGTGAAAGCACACCCCACAGCGGTGTCACAAGCAGCGCCGGCCCGATCAGCGCAATGAACAAGAACGTCACAGCATCCTCTGAGTGCAGCACCCAGGTCGCAACATAGTTCGCCGCGGCAAGCATCTCCCCCGTTGCCATGCCTTGCAGCAGAAATGCGAGCAACAGTGCGCGGAACGGCTGACTGCGGCGCAGAGCACGGATGCCCGTCGCGTAGTGTTCCCGAAGTGAAATACGCGGGGCGCGTGTGCCGTTGGTCGGCAGGTCTTTCGGGGCGACAAAGCTCGAGACCACCATTCCGACGCCGATCACAATTCCTGCAACGACAGCCATCAGCAGGTAGCCGAGATACGAGTTGTCGCCGCCGATGGAGCGCAGGGCCGGGCCACCCGCGCCGAACAGCAAGATGGCAAAGGTCAAAACAACGACCCGCCAGGTGAGCAATCGAGTGCGTTGATCGTATCCGTCGGCCAGCTCAGCAGGCAGCGCGATGTACGGCACCTGGAACAGACTGAATGCGGTGGCCGTCAGCAGAAACGCCAGAAACACCCAGATGCCGGCCGGAATCGGCGAGATTCCACCAGGCACGGCGAACGTCAGGATGAAGAACACCGGCAGAGCGATCCCGCCCGCCAGCATGAGCCAGCGCCGCGATCCTCGCCTGGCAAGCTGATCGTCGCTGCGGGCACCGATCACCGGGTCGATGATCACGTCCCATACCTTGGCTGCTGTCACCAGGATTCCAGCGGCAAGCGCAGCAACACCGAGTGTGTCCGTGAGGTAGTACACAAGCACGAGCCCAGGCAATGTCGAGAACCCGCCCGTGCCAAGAGAACCGATGGCATACCGCGCGACGGTTCTTCTGCCAAGTACACGCTCCGCTGCGATCACACTCGAATGCTATTGCATTCCGAGAGAACGCTAGGTTGCCTCCGAGTCGAACGGAGGAACAGCGCCTGCACCGACCGTGGTCTTCTCGGCCTTCGTGCCGGTGTCCGTCTCTGCGGCCGCGTCAGTGTCCGCGACATCCGTTGCGTCGCTGTCATCTTTCACCGGACGAGAGATCGTCGGCGCGCTCGACTCCGGTTCGTCGTCGAGCAATGCTTCCCGGATGATGCGGCGAGGATCGTATTGGCGCGGGTCGAGCTTCTTCCAGTCGACATCGTCGAAGTCCGGGCCCATCTCTTCGCGCATGCGATCCTTGGCGCCGTTCGCCATGTCGCGAAGGTTACGCACCAGTTTCGCGAGCTGACCTGCGTAGTGCGGAAGCCGCTCTGGGCCAAGCAAGAAGACCGCAATGAGCCCAATGATGAGCAGCTTCTCGAAGGTCAATCCGAACACAAGATCAGACTAACCCGTTCTGCCTGCAAGTTTCACCCATACCGTTGCCATATTGTTAGGGCGAAGAAAGGTCATCCATCCGTGTCAGACCATGTCAAGAATTGGAAGTTCGTCGGAGATCTCGTCGTCGAAAGCGATGTGATCGCCAAAGCACGTGCGCAATCCCTTGAACTGGGCATCGAACCGATCAGTCCGGCCGTGGGTGCGCAGGCCGCGGTCATCGTCGCTGCGACAGGGGCCGCCAACGTCGTCGAGATCGGAACAGGCGTAGGCGTATCCGGCCTGTGGCTGCTCACAGGCGGAACGCACGCGATGTTGACGTCGATCGATTCTGAATTGGATCATCAGCAGCACGCGCGCACGTTTTTCACCGAGGCAGGCATCGCAGCCAACCGGGTGCGACTGATTACGGGCCGCGCCCTCGACGTGCTTCCACGCATGAACGAGAACGTGTACGACATTGTCTTCGTCGACGCCGACCCAGGGTCGGTGATCGAATACGTTGAACACGGCTTGCGCCTCGTTCGTCCAGGCGGCACCGTTATGGTGACGCACGCGCTGTGGAAGGGCCGCGTCGCCGATCCTGCGCAACGCGACGAGATCACGAGCGGTTTCCGTTCGCTCGTCACCGAGATCGCCGGCTCAGGTGCGGTGGTCAGCGCCCTCTCGCCGGTGAGCGACGGCCTGCTTCAGATCACCAAGCTCAGCGAGTAGTTGGATGCTTAACTAGCCGGAGCGACGACACCGGCGAGCGCGTCGTGCAACTCCTTGGCTTCATCGTCGTTGACTGAAACGACGAGTCGACCTCCACCCTCGAGCGGGACGCGCACGATGATCAGGCGCCCCTCCTTCACAGCCTCCATGGGTCCGTCTCCGGTTCTCGGCTTCATGGCCGCCATGTAGCTCCCCTTTCGTGGATGTCACTCTATTATCGGCTATGTTCGGGTGCCCCGCGAAATCGAGCGCACGCCTAGCACAGTCGCGCAGCATCCGCTACGGCGGCGACCAATCTGCCCCGTCAACGCCCCAGCAGATGAGAAGCCAACCAATCTGTCCTGCAACGAACAGCACCACAAGCGCAACCCGATACCCTCGATAGCGCGGGATCGCCAGCGCGCCGAGCAGCGGAAACAGCGGCATCAGCAGCCGGAACGTGCTCGATTGCGGAAAGAACACGGCCAGCAGATACAGCGCGTACGCCACGACCCAGAAGCGCAGGTCGACGCCGAGCCGCCGCACAGCAGGCAGGAACATGCAGATGGCGAACAGGGCGAGCACAACGACAAGTGCGGTGTATCCGATCCAGTCCGGGAGCCCGAGCCAGATGCTGAACCACCAGTGCGCGCCCTCGATCCACGGCGAGAACGGCACGAGCTCCTTGTATCCGATGTAATCGGCACGCCACGACAGCTCGGTGTCTGTGTATGCGGACACCGAACCTGTTGCGAGCGCGGCGATTGCCGGCCAGGCCAACCCGAACGCCGCGCTGAAGAACGTTGCGACGACGGATGCGACTCGGTCTGCAACGGGGAACGGATCGCGTTTTCGCACCACCCAGCGGTAGATGACATGCAACCCGAGCGCGAGTGCGAACGCCAACGATCCTGGCCGCACGAACGACATGACCGCCACGACGGGAAACAACCACAAGTAGCTGCGCCGCATGAGCAGATAGAGCGCCAGGATGATGAAGAAGAGGTACATCGACTCGGCGTACGCCAGCTGCAGAAGCGGCGAGGTCGGTGCAACGCAATACAGTGCGACCGCGAACAGGCTGGTCGATGCGGCGAGTTTGAGCCTGAACATGCGATACAGCAGCAGCGCGGATGCCAGCCCGAACGCGAGCGAGACCACGACCGCGGCGACGCCCCACGGCATCCGCGTAATGAACATGACGAACGACACCAGCCACGGGTATCCGGGCAGGAACGCCCAGGCGTTCTGCTGGATGTGACCGGCGGCGTCGTACTGCAACTGCGAGGGGTAACCCCACCCCGCGACGATGTTGTACCAGCGGCCGTCCCAGATGCTCGCGAAATCGAAGTATCCAGGATGCGCGCCCGTCCACGGGTTTGGTCCTTGCACGCTCGCGAAGATCAACAGAAGAATCGTCGAGACAACGCGGGACGCGATGAAGATCAGGACGACCTTGACCCACCAGCGCGACAACCAGCCGCCCAGCTTCCCTGCCGTCGTTCCACGCACGGCGAGGTCAGTCACGGGTGAGCCAGGAACGCAGACCGTTCTCGCAGGCGAGAATCTCATCCAGTCGCACACGCTCGTCGTCGGCGTGCGCGCTGAGCGGGTCGCCTGGACCGTAGTTGACCGCTGGGACGCCAAGCGCAGAGAACCTGGCAACATCCGTCCAGCCGTATTTGGGCTGCGGCGTGCCGCCGACCGCCGCAAGGAATTCCTTGGCGAGCGCAGCATCCAGCCCGGGCCTGGCGCCCTCAGCCCGATCCACGACGGTGATGTCGTACTCTCCGAACAGTTCGCGCATGTGCGCGATGGCCTCGTCCACGCTACGGCTGGGCGCAAACCGGTAATTGATTGTCACGGTGCACTCGTCGGGGATCACGTTGCCTGCGACCCCACCGCTGATGCCGACAGCGTTCAAACCCTCTCGATACACGAGCCCGTCGACCGCCACCTCGCGCGGCGTGTATGCGACGAGGCGATCAAGGATAGGGGCGGCGGCGTGGATGGCGTTCTCGCCGACCCATGAGCGAGCCGAGTGCGCTCGCTTTCCCCGCGTGCGCACCTCGATTCGCAGGTTTCCGTTGCATCCGCCCTCGACCTCGCTGCGGGTCGGTTCACCGAGGATGGCGAAGTCGCCGACGAACAGATCCGGCCGGTGTGCAGCCATCCGGCCGAGTCCGTTGCGCTCGGCAGCCACCTCTTCGTTGTCGTACCACATCCACGTTATGTCGGCGATCGGGTCGGTCAGTTCTGCGGCGAGCTTGAGCTGCACGGCAACACCGCCCTTCATGTCGACCGTGCCTCTTCCCCACAGGTACTCGACCGGTCGGCCATCGTCGTCCGAATCGGTCTCGAACCTGGTCGGCAGATTGGCATTCACCGGAACGGTGTCGATGTGGCCGGCGATGATCACGCGACGCTCCCGCCCCAGCTGGGTCCTGGCCACGATGCAGTCCCCGTCACGGATCACTTCGAGATGCGAAAGGCCCGCGAGAGCTTCTTCGATCAGATCCGCCAGAGCGGCCTCTCGGCCTGACACCGACTCGATATCGCAGATCACGCGGGTGATGTCGATGGACGAGGAAAGCAGATCGAGTTTCACCGTACTAATCTAGGCCCACGCTCGCGACGGTCCAGGCAACCGGGCTGGCTTGGCGATGCTGCCCAAGTAATCTAGAGCCATGCCCACTCGCCACACCCCGTCATCGGCCGCGCCAACTCACGCATGGGGCTACGGTCTCGCCACCGTCGCAGGTGACGGCACGGTGCTCGACACCTGGTACCCATCGCCGTCTCTCGGAACGCTGCCTGCCGGACGCGACAGGTGGATCGCCCCAGCGGAGCTGGAAGCACTCACAGGCGATGATGCACGACGGAATGTTCACGTCGATGTCGTCACCGTCGAGATCACACTCTCCCGGCCGCCTGCATCCACATCGGATGCGTACCTGCGGCTTCACCTGCTGTCCCACCTTCTGGTT
>DATMTC010000012.1:0-24809 GCA_035565115.1 Microbacteriaceae bacterium
CGTGATCGACGGGAGGCAGGCCGACAAATCCGATCGTCTTCACGCCGGCGGCATGATCGAGATCAGTTGGGAGCCGCGCCGCGAAGTCCAGATCGTGGCGATGGCCGTCCCCGAGCTCACCGTCGTTTACGACGACGAAGACATCATCGTCGTCGACAAGCCTGCGGGTGTCGCCGCGCACCCCTCTGTCGGCTGGAACGGACCGACCGTCCTTGGCGCACTTGCGGCGGCCGGCTACCGCACGTCGACGTCCGGGCCGGCCGAACGTGCAGGCGTTGTGCATCGGCTGGATGCTGGCACCAGCGGCCTCATGGTCGTCGCCAAGAGCGAGCGCGCGTACACCGGGTTGAAGCGTGCGTTCCACGATCGCGAGGTCGAGAAGATTTATCACGCGGTCGTGCAGGGCCATCCAGACCCGCTCACCGGAACGATCGACGCGCCGATCGGCCGGCATCCGCGCTCCGACTGGAAGTTCGCCATCGTCGCAGGCGGCAAATCATCCGTGACTCACTACGAGACGATCGAGGCATTTCCCGCCGCGAGCCTGCTCGAAATTCATCTCGAAACCGGCCGCACGCACCAGATCCGCGTGCACATGGCCGCTCAGCGGCATCCGTGTGTCGGTGATGCGATGTATGGTGCAGATCCGACGTTGTCCGCGCGGTTGAAGCTCACCAGACAGTGGCTCCATGCCGTGCAGTTGGCGTTTGATCATCCGGGTTCAGGCGAGTGGGTGCAATTCACTTCTGACTACCCGCAAGACCTGCAGCACGCCATTGACGTGTTGAGAGACAATGACAACGCACAGATCCAAAACGGCTAAAACGGAGCAGTAAACGGTGCCATCATCCGACGATTCTTTCGTCCACCTCCACGTCCACAGCGAATACTCGATGCTGGACGGTGCTGCCCGCATCAAACCGCTTGTCGATGCTGCTGTTGAAAGCCGGATGCCGGCGATCGCGGTCACAGACCACGGCAACATGTTCGGCGCATTCGACTTCTGGCGAACAGCGACGGACGCGGGGATCAAGCCGATCATCGGAACAGAGGCCTATCTGACCCCGGGCACCGATCGTGGCGACCGTACCAGGGTGCGCTGGGGAGACGGCGGCCGAGACGACGTCTCTGGTTCTGGCGCATACACGCACATGACGCTCTTGGCCGAGACGACAGAAGGCATGCGCAACCTGTTCCGGTTGTCGTCACGTGCATCCATCGAGGGTTACTATTTCAAGCCGCGCATGGACCGCGAGTTGCTGCAGACCTATGCGAAGGGGCTGATCGCGACCACCGGATGCCCGAGCGGCGAGGTGCAGACCAGGCTGAAGCTGGGCCAGTATGACGAGGCGGTCAAGGCTGCCGCCGATTTTCGCGACATCTTCGGGAAAGACAACTTCTTCTGCGAAATCATGGACCACGGGCTCGGAATCGAGCGGCGGGTCATGGCTGACCTGATGAAGCTGGCGAAAGACCTCGGGTTGCCATTGGTCGGCACGAACGACCTGCACTACACGCACGCGAAAGACGCCACAAGCCACGCGGCACTGCTGTGCGTGCAATCAGGGTCGACACTCGACGACCCCAACCGATTCAAATTCGACGCAGACGAGTTCTATCTGAAGAGCGCTGCTGAGATGCGTCAGGTGTTCCGCGACTATCCGGAAGCATGCGACAACACCCTGCTGATCGCAGAACGATGCACGGTCGAATTCGACACGGCCGCAAACTACATGCCGCGCTTTCCGGTGCCTGAAGGCGAGACGGAGCAGAGCTGGTTTGTGAAAGAGGTCGAGGCCGGTCTGAAGGATCGCTACCCGCACGGCGTGACGGATGAGGTTCGCGCCAGGGCAGACTACGAGATCGGCGTCATATCGCAGATGGGTTTCCCCGGCTACTTCCTGGTCGTCGCGGACTTCATCAACTGGTCGAAGCGCAACGGCATTCGGGTCGGTCCTGGACGTGGCTCAGGTGCTGGTTCCATGGCCGCGTATGCGATGCGCATCACCGATCTCGACCCGCTGCAGCACGGGCTGATCTTCGAGCGGTTCCTCAACCCGGACCGAGTCTCCATGCCGGACTTCGACGTCGACTTCGACGACCGGCGCCGTGGTGAAGTGATCAAGTACGTCACGGAGAAGTACGGCGAGGAACGCGTCGCTCAGATCGTGACCTACGGCACGATCAAGGCGAAGCAGGCGCTGAAAGACGCCGGCCGTGTGCTCGGCTTCCCGTTCAGCATGGGGGAGAAGCTCACCAAGGCGATGCCACCACCCGTCATGGGCAAGGACATCCCGCTCACCGGAATCTTCGACAAGGAGCACCCGAGATTCAAGGAAGCTGTCGACGTGCGTGCCGTCGTCGATAGCGACCCTGAGGCTCGCACCGTCTTCGACACCGCCCTCGGGATCGAGAACCTCAAGCGGCAGTGGGGCGTGCACGCGGCTGGCGTCATCATGTCAAGTGATCCGCTGATTGACATCATCCCGATCATGAAGCGTGAGCAGGACGGTCAGATCGTCACGCAGTTCGACTACCCAGCATGTGAGTCGCTCGGCCTGATCAAGATGGACTTTCTTGGGCTGCGCAACCTCACGATCATCAACGACGCGCTCGACAACATCGAATCGAACCGCGGCACCAGGCTGGTGCTCGAAGACCTCGCGCTAGACGATCGCGCAGCGTACGACCTGCTGTCGCGTGGAGACACGCTCGGTGTTTTCCAGCTCGACGGCGGCCCGATGCGCTCCTTGCTCCGGTTGATGAAGCCGGACAACTTCGAGGACATCTCGGCTCTGATCGCGCTGTACCGTCCAGGGCCGATGGGGGCGAACTCGCACACGAACTACGCACTCCGAAAGAACGGATTGCAGGAGATCACCCCGATCCACCCAGAACTCGAGGAGCCGCTCGCCGAGATCCTTTCCACCAGCTACGGCCTGATCATCTATCAGGAGCAGGTCATGGCCATCGCGCAGAAGGTTGCAGGGTTCTCGCTCGGACAAGCAGACATTCTGCGCCGCGCAATGGGCAAGAAGAAGAAATCCGAACTCGACAAACAGTTCGCCGGTTTCTCGCAGGGGATGCAGGACAACGGCTATTCGATGGATGCCGTGAACAAACTGTGGGAGATTCTGCTTCCGTTCTCGGATTACGCGTTCAACAAGGCGCACTCCGCCGCATACGGCGTGATCTCGTACTGGACTGCGTACCTGAAGGCGCACTATCCGGCCGAGTACATGGCGGGTCTGCTGACCAGCGTCGGGGACTCGAAGGACAAGATGGCGATCTACCTGAACGAGTGCCGCCGGATGGGAATGAAGGTGCTGCCGCCGGATGTGAACGAGTCGATCGGATTCTTCACGGCGGTCGGCGAGGACATCCGATTCGGTCTCGGCGCTGTTCGCAACGTCGGCTTCAATGTCGTCGATTCGATCCGCGCCGCACGTGATGCGAAGGGGCGCTTCGAGTCGTTCCACGACTACCTGCGGAAGGTGCCGGTACAGGCTGCGAACAAGCGCACGGTCGAGTCTCTCGTGAAGGCGGGAGCATTCGATTCGCTCGGTGCCACACGGCGGGCGATGATCGAGATCCACGAATCCGCCGTCGAGTCTGCTGTCAAGATCAAACGCGACGAAGAGCACGGAAACATCGGCTTCGACTTCGACAGCCTGTTCGACGATCCTCAAGACACCGACCACGTGCCAGACCGGCCGGAATGGGGCAAGAAAGACAAGCTTGCGTTCGAACGGGACATGCTGGGCCTGTACGTGTCTGATCATCCGCTCGCCGGTCTCGAGATGGCGCTTGCCAAGCACGCGAGCACGTCCATCGCAGATTTGATGGCGTCCGAACACACTCAGGACGGCGACACAGTGACGATTGCCGGCCTGATCACGAACGTGCAGCATCGCGTTGCGAAGACCTCAGGCAATCAGTACGGCATGATTCAGGTCGAGGATTTCGGTGGTGAGATCACCGTGATGTTCATGGGGAAGGCCTACCTCGAATTCTCGCCGGCGCTGATCAGCGACAGCATCGTGGTCGTGCGTGGGCGGGTGAGCATGCGAGACGACGGCATGAACCTGCACGCATTCAACCTGACAACGCCCGATTTCGGACAGGACTTCGAGGCAGGTCCGTTGACGATTCAGCTGCCGGATCGGCGAGCGACCACCGACACCGTGGCAACGCTGAGCGAGATCCTCACACGGCACTCCGGGCAGAGCGAGGTGCGCCTCAAACTGATCAAGGGATCCACTGCACGCGTGTTCGAGGTTCCGAAGCCGGTGAAGGTATCGGCAGACCTGTTCGGCGAGCTGAAGGGACTGCTCGGGCCGCAGTGCCTCGGCTGAGCTGATCGGTCAGCGTGCCTGGGTGCAACTAGACCGCGTCACCTGGCCGACGAAAGGAGCGCTCGTGATAGACGAGCGCATCATCAGGGTCGCCAAGCTCGCCGTCTTCGATCTGCACAACGATGACGGCGTTGTTGTGCACCGGCACGCGCTCGACGATTCGGCCGAGCATCCAGCCCGTCACGTCGTTGATGATGGGGATCCCGTAGGGACCAGGTCTCCAGTGATCACCAACGAAACGCACGTTGTTGTCGGCCGCCATCAGTTCGGCCACCGCCCGATTGCGCACGCCAAGCATATGGATGACGACGAAGTCCGTTTGTGCCACCGCAGGCCATGCGCTTGCCGTACGCGCCATGTTGAAGCTCGCGAGAGGGGGCACGGCGGCCAGCGAGGCAAGCGACGTCGCGGTGAATCCAACCGGCTTCCCGTCTGGACGCAGCGCTGTGACGATCGCCACGCCGGCGGCATGGCGACGGAACGCTTGCTTGAACGCGACGACATCACGCGGTTCCACGTCGAGTGCAGCGCCCGGCAGGGGCTGGCTAGGGGAGGTTTCATCCATACAGTTGCATCAATCGAGGGCAGGCCGTGCGTATTCCCGGCACGGCAGCTGGGCCGGTAGGCTTGAGGCGTCATGATCACGACCATCGACCTCCGGGGAACCCAGCCTAGCGGGGCCGACTATCTCAACCTTGTGCCGCGTCCGGGAATCGACGTCGCGGTCGCCACGGCGATGGCAGGCGAACTCGTCGAGGCAGTGCGGCTGGAGGGCAGCGTCGCGCTGATGGACCAGGCCGAGCGATTCGATGGAGTGCGGCCCGATCGTCTGCGAGTGAGCGGCGAGGAGATCGCGCGTTCTGTAGCAGAACTTCCAGCTGAGGTGCGCGAAGCGCTCGAAGAATCCATCGACCGCGTGCAACGCGCGAGCAGAGCCCAGGTTCCAGCTGAGCAGACCACGCCGATCGGCCCCGGCGCGAGCATCGTTCAGCGCTGGCAGCCGGTCGCGCGCGCCGGACTGTATGTTCCAGGCGGCAAAGCGCCACTGGCGTCGAGCGTCGTCATGAACGCCGTGCCGGCTCAGATCGCCGGGGTCACATCGATCGCCCTGGCCAGTCCACCGCAAAAGGAGTTCGGTGGCAGCGTGCATCCGACGATCCTCGGCGCTGCAGGCCTGCTCGGTCTCGACGAAGTGTACGCAATGGGCGGCGCCGGGGCGATCGGCGCGCTCGCCTGGGGAGTCGAAGAGATCGGGCTGGAACCCGTTCAGCTGATCACAGGGCCAGGCAACGTGTACGTCGCGGCAGCAAAGCGGGTTGTTCGCGGCCGGGTCGGGATCGACTCCGAGGCCGGAACGACCGAGATCCTGGTGATCGCGGATGCGAGAGCCGACCATCGGCTCGTCGCAGCAGACCTTCTCAGCCAGGCCGAGCACGACGAGGCGGCTGCGGCACTGCTCGTCACCGATTCGGCCGAACTTGCCGATCGGGTGCTGGCCGAGCTCGGCGACATCGTCGCCCGCACGAGACACTCGGCACGGGCCAAGACAGCACTTGCCGGCCCACAGTCGGCGATCGTGCTCGTCGACGGGCTCGATCAGGCCGCCGCGTTCAGCAACGCGTATGGCCCCGAGCACCTCGAGATCCAAACGGAGGATCCGGATTCCGTGCTTTCTCTCATCGACAATGCGGGAGCCATCTTCATCGGCCCGAACTCGCCTGTCAGCCTCGGTGACTATCTCGCAGGGTCGAATCATGTGCTGCCGACCGGCGGCCAGGCGCGGTTCTCTTCCGGTCTCGGCGCATACTCGTTCCTTCGTCCGCAACAGATCATTCGATATGACTCAGCGGCGCTCCGTCAGGTCTCCGACAAGATCGTTGCACTGTCAAGCGCCGAGAATCTCCCAGCACACGGCGAGGCGGTCAGCGCTCGTTTCGAACAGTCCTGATCCGTCAGCTATCCTGTGTGAACCATGTTCTGCCCGTTCTGCCGCCACCCTGACTCGCGGGTCATCGACTCGCGCACAAGCGATGATGGGCTCTCCATCCGACGTCGCCGTCAGTGCCCTGAGTGCGGTGGGCGATTCAGCACAATCGAGACGGCGAGCCTGACGGTCATCAAGCGAAACGGCGTTGCAGAGCCGTTCAGCCGCGAAAAGATCGTCAGCGGCGTTCGCAAGGCATGTCAGGGTCGACCGGTGACGGATACCGACCTGGCCAAGATCGCGCAAAAGGCCGAAGAGACGATTCGCGCAACCGGAGTGTCTCAGATCGAGGCGAACGAGATCGGCTTGGCCATCCTTGCGCCGCTCCGGGAACTCGACGAGGTCGCATACCTGCGATTCGCCAGTGTCTATCAGGCGTTCGAATCACTCGAGGACTTCGAGAGTTCGATCGCCAGGCTGCGGGCCGAACACGCCGCCCAGGCGTCCACGACCGAATAGCATCGCCGCCGACCCGATACAGTTGACCAGGCATGTATCGCATCCTCTTCTCCCTTGTCTTGCGTCGGATCGATCCTGAGCGCGCACATCACCTGGCGTTCATCGTGATTCGGCTGCTTCCCGTGATCGGCATCGGCTGGCTTGCTCGGCGCTTCACAAAGCCGCGACCGGAGCTCGCCGTGGACACGCTCGGCCTGCGTTTCGACTCGCCATTCGGAGTCGCGGCAGGGTTCGACAAAGACGGAAAAGCAGTGATCGGTCTCGGCCAGCTCGGCTTCGGTCACGTCGAAGTCGGCACGCTCACGGCGATTGCGCAGCCTGGCAACCCGAAGCCACGACTGTTCCGCTTACTCCGAGACCGCGCAGTGATCAATCGAATGGGATTCAACAACGCCGGTGCGCAGCAGGCTGCGAACCGCTTGAGCCGAACGTTCCAACGCAGGCAGCGACCCGTGATCGGTGTCAACATCGGCAAGAGCAGGGTTGTGGATGTCGCGGATGCTGTACCGGATTACGTGGCAAGCGCCACCGCTCTTGCGCCGGTCGCCGACTATCTGGTGATCAACGTGAGCTCGCCGAACACGCCTGGTTTGCGCGGATTGCAAGAACTCGATCGCCTCGCCCCGTTGCTTTCGGCAGTGAAGAATGCGTCGCAACAGACGCCGTTGCTTGTCAAGATCGCGCCGGATCTCAGCGACGACGAGATCGTGCGGATCGCCGAGCTCACCGTGCGCGCCGGGCTCGACGGCATCATCGCGACGAACACGACCATTTCGCGCGACGGACTGCGCACATCGGCGCAGACGGTTGCAGCGGCGGGTGCCGGCGGATTGTCTGGACCACCGCTCAGGCAGCGTTCCCTTGATGTGCTGCGGATTCTGAGAGATCACCTGCCTGCTGGGCTGTGCGTCATCTCGGTTGGCGGCGTCGAGACGGCTGCGGATGTCGCCGAGCGCCTCGATGCCGGTGCAACACTCGTGCAGGGCTACACGGCGTTTCTGTACCGGGGGCCGCTCTGGGCGCGTGGGATCAACAGGGGACTGGAGCGCCTGCGCGCATCCAGGTCAATTCACGACTGATTCAGACGTGCCCTGGTGGAAGCGCAGGCGCCAGCGTCCGTCGACCAGAAGCCACAGCGAACTGCGCAACTGCGCTACCCCACCTGTGAGCGTGCGGTACACCATGAGCACGACGCCGTCTGCGATCACATCCGTTGACAGGACTTCAACGCTTACGGTTTGATCGGTGAACGTCTCCATCGACTGGATGGCGGTCTCCCTGTCCCACAATCGACCAGAGGCGCCGACCTCTTCGAACCGGTGATGAAGCAGGGCTGCGACCTCGGCGGCATCCGAACGCACAGCAGGATCGAGCAGCTTGCGTTCAAGGCGTTCAACCGCCGCGGATGCTGACTCGTCGGTTGCCGGTTCATCCAAGTCGAAGAGCGGAGCAGGGCTGCCAGCGGGCTCCGAGGCAGTCGCCGCCGTGTCGATCGGCGGAGGCGTTTGACGACCCGGCCATCCTGGCCCGGTCGGGATGGGCGCACCATTTTGATACGCGAGTGCGACGGCGCGCGCCCGAAGGTCTGCTGCCTCGTTGAGCTCGTGCCCAGCGTGACCCTTGACCCACTCGAACGAATAGCGTCGGCCGGTCAGAGCAGCATCAAGTTGCTTCAGCAACTCGAGATTCAGCACGGGGGAGCCGTCTGCCTTGCGCCACCCTTTGCGCTTCCATCCTGGCATCCATTTGGTCACGGCGTTGATCACATACTGGCTGTCGCACAAGACGTGCAATTCTTCGTCAGCGTGGCCGGCCGTCGCGTTCAGCAGATCGAGCACGGCCATCAGCTCACCCTGATTGTTGGTGCCGTGCGGCCATCCACCTGCAGCCCAGCGTTCGTTGTCGACGAACCAGGCCCAGCCTGCCGGCCCTGGGTTGCCCAAGGCAGAGCCATCGGCCGCAGCGACGATCGTCATCGGTGCTCTCCGTGTTCGAGGCGCACTACCGCGGGTACTGTCCGCGCTTGACCTGCGGCTTCGGCAGCCGGATGACGCGCAATTGCAATGCACGCATGGCCGCATACCAGCGCACACCGCGTTCGATCTTGCTTTCGCCGAACTTGGCGCCGAGCTTGCGGCGCACGAGGAAGCCGAGCACGATGCAGTCGATGATCGCAATGATGAAGAACGCCCACAGTGCGATGATCCCGTACACCTGTAATTCACGTTGCGGCAGGAACGTCAGCACGATCACAAGCAGCATCACAGGAATCATGATCTCGCCGACATTGAAACGGGCGTCGACGTAATCGCGCACGAATCGGCGCTGCGGTCCCTTGTCGCGAGCGGTCAGATAGCGGTCGTCACCCGCGGCCATGCCCAGGCGAGCCTTTTCTCGAGCGCTGGCGTTCTGCGCCCTGGCCTGCCGAGCCGCTTCCTTGCGATCTTCGGGCACGAGCGGTCGTTTACGGGCGGCCTCGCGCTCCTTGCGTGTCGGGGTTGCGTGGCCCTTTCCCGCCAATCGGGCCGCTGTCTCCTCCGCGGTTTCTGGCTGGTGCGCCGCCTGTGGTGCCTCAGCATTCGAGGATGATTGTCGTTTAGCCACTGTAAGTCCTTGATCGAGTGTCGCCTTAAGATTACCTGCATGACGCAGAGCGAGATGAACGCGAACGAACGGCAGGCCAAGACGGTGGACGAAGCCGTGACTCAAGAGGTGCTCGACGGGCTACCTGTGGCCATCGGGGAGTTGGGCGGCCTTGTGCGCATTCCGTCGGTGTCATGGGCAGCGTTCGACCCGGAGAACGTTGCCGCGAGTGCGGATGCTGTCGCAGACTTGCTGCGCGGCACAAACGTGTTCGAGACGGTCACGGTCAGCCGTGCGCCGATCGGCGACGGCGACGAACTGGGTCAGCCGGCTGTTCTCGCGTCTCGGCCGGCGCGAAACGGCGCGAAGACGATTCTCCTCTATGCGCACCATGACGTGCAGCCGCCCGGGAAAGACGAGGACTGGGAATCCGCCCCGTTCGAACCAACAGTGCGAGGCGACCGTCTTTACGGGCGAGGGGCTGCAGACGACAAAGCAGGAGTGATGGCGCACGTCGCAGCCATCCGCGCCTTCGCCGCTGCACGAGACAACGAGTTCGATCTCGGGCTCGCCGTGTTCATCGAGGGCGAAGAAGAATTCGGGTCGCGATCCTTCTCGAACTTCCTCGAACGCAATAAAGCGGCCTTGGCGGCCGATGTGATCGTGGTTGCCGATTCGGATAACTGGGACGTGAACACGCCGGCATTGACCGTCTCGCTGCGCGGTAACGTGACGTTCCGTCTCACGGTGAGCACGCTGGCACATGCATCGCACTCTGGGATGTTCGGAGGAGCTGTTCCCGACGCCATGCTCGCCATGGTGCGTTTGCTTGCAACGCTTCACGGCCCTGACGGCTCCGTCGCCGTCGACGGGCTGACCGGCACAAATGGCGAGACACCTGAATACACGGAGCAGACTCTGCGTGAGGAAGCAGCATTACTGGATGGCGTCGAACCCATCGGCTCTGGCAGCATCCTCGGCCGGCTGTGGACGAAGCCGTCGATCACGGTTACCGGAATCGACGCGCCAACCGTCGCAAACGCATCGAACACGCTTGTTCCGTCTGTCGCCGTTCGGATCAGTGCAAGAATCGCCCCCGGGCAAAGTGCCGCTGACGCGTACAAGGCGATCGAGGCGCACCTGCGTGCGCACGCACCGTTTGGCGCCCATCTGCAAATCGATGAGATCGACCAGGGCGATCCGTTCCTCGTCGACACAAGCGGCGCGGCCGTCGCAGAAGCCAAGCGCGCGATGGCAGACGCATGGGGCGTTCAGCCGGTCGAGACCGGCATCGGCGGTTCGATCCCGTTCATCGCAGACCTGGTGCGTGTCTTCCCTGACGCGCAAATACTCGTGACGGGCGTAGAAGACCCAGACACGAGGGCGCACAGCCCGAACGAATCGCTGCACCTTGGCGTGTTCAAGCGCGCTGTGCTCACTGAAGCGCTTCTTCTGGCACGGTTGGACCGTCGCACGGATTAGTTGCAGTTCAACCGAGTACAATCGGCGGTATCGCGAGATGAGGAGCACATGAGCGACACACTGACGAAAACAGCCGAGCACGGCGTCGCACTGACCGACACAGCTGCCGACAAGGTGCGCAGCCTGCTCGAGCAGGAAGGGCGTGACGACCTGCGACTGCGCGTGGCCGTCCAGCCTGGCGGATGCTCAGGGCTGATTTACCAGCTTTATTTCGATGAGCGGATGCTTGACGGCGACGCGACGGTCGACTTCAACGGGGTCGAGGTCATCGTCGACAAGATGAGCGTTCCATACCTAGACGGCGCGACGATCGATTTCGAAGACACGATCCAGAAGCAGGGCTTCACGATCGACAATCCGAATGCGCAGGGCAGTTGCTCCTGCGGCGACAGCTTCAACTAGGCTGCCCGCAGGTACGCATTCAACGAGAACGGGTCACCCGCATGGGTGGCCCGTTCTCGTGTATTAATGAACATGATTTTGCCGATGATTGCCGGAATTCGTGCGAGACGCACCATTCAGCGCGCACGAACGCGCGGAGGAAAGCAGTAGGCTAGATCAAGGTCAAACGTAGTTCCTCGTCTTCGACGCTGAGCTATTGAACAGTCTCTCGAAAGGTCACCGGTGCGCCACAATCGTCGTTTCCGATGGGCTGCTATTCCGGTTGCAGCGGCACTCGTATTCGTTCTAGCCGGCTGCACGACAGCTCAGCTTCACGGATTCCTCCCAGGATTTGTGGCGGGGGAGAAGCCCGTGACGAACCACACCGAACGTGTTTCAGGGCTCTGGGTCACGTCGTGGATCGTGCTGCTGATCGTCGGCATCATCGTGTGGGGCTTGATCATCTGGACTGTGATCGTCTACCGCAGACGCAAGGGCCAGACGGGCATCCCTGCGCAGCTGCGCTACAACATGCCGATCGAGATCTTCTACACGATCGTGCCGTTGATTCTGGTCATCGGGTTCTTCTCGTTCACCGCTCGTGACCAGGAAGCCATCGAAAAGCCGTACGCGCACCCGGACCTCAAGGTGCATGTCTACGCAAAGCAGTGGGCCTGGGACTTCAACTACACGAGTAACAACGTTTACGACCCAGGAATCCAAGCACAGCCTGACGACGCTGCAGGCGCAGCGAAGGGCAGCGTTGTCGAATCCCAGATTCCGACGCTCTACCTGCCGGTCGGCAAGAAGATCGCTATCACTCTGAGCTCACGCGACGTGATCCACTCATTCTGGGTGCCGGCGTTCCTGTACAAGAAAGACATGATCCCCGGCCACGTGAACTACATGTACCTGACGCCTGAGCGCATCGGAACGTATGCCGGAAAGTGCGCAGAGTTGTGTGGCGAGTATCACTCGGCGATGCTCTTCAACGTCAAGGTCGTCTCAGAGGCGGACTACCAGGCGCACATGGACGAGTTGAAGCGGAAGGGTTTCACCGGTCAACTCGGTTCTGACTTCGACCGCAACACCAATCTGCCCGGCACTGGCGCGCCGAAGAACAACGAGTAAGGCGAGTAAATGAGTACGACAACTGCACCGGCCCCAGCCGCGGCCCCCGTCACGCCGAAGCCGCCACAGCAGCCGTTCGGCGGCTCACAGGTGCACCGTAAGGGCAATATCCTGGTCAGCTGGATCACGTCGACCGATCACAAGACGATCGGGTACATGTATCTGATTACGTCATTTGTGTATTTCTGCATCGGCGGCGTGATGGCGTTGATCATGCGTGCTCAGCTGTTCGAGCCTGGGCTTGAGGTTGTGCAGACGCGTGAGCAGTACAACCAGTTGTTCACGATGCACGGCACGATCATGTTGTTGATGTTTGCGACGCCGTTGTTCGCTGGGTTCGCCAACGTGATCATGCCATTGCAGATCGGGGCGCCGGATGTTGCGTTCCCGCGGTTGAACGCGTTCGCGTATTGGTTGTACAACTTCGGCAGTCTGATCGCGGTTGCCGGGTTTTTGACGCCGCAGGGTGCTGCGTCGTTTGGTTGGTTCGCATATCAACCCTTGGCATCGACGACGTTCTCACCTGGGCTGGGCGGTAATCTGTGGTTCCTCGGATTGGGGATCAGCGGGTTCGGCACGATTCTTGGTGCAGTGAACTTCATCACGACGATCATCACGTTGCGTGCGCCGGGCATGACCATGTTCCGGATGCCGATCTTCACCTGGAACACGTTGGTGACGGCCATCCTGGTGCTGATGGCGTTCCCGGTGTTGGCTGCCGCGATCTTCGCAGCCGCCGCGGATCGAGTGTTCAACGCGCACATTTATGATGCGGCGAATGGCGGAGCTCTGCTCTGGGAGCATCTGTTCTGGTTCTTCGGGCATCCGGAGGTCTACATCATCGCTCTGCCGTTCTTCGGCATCGTTTCAGAGGTGTTCCCTGTCTTCAGCCGAAAACCGGTGTTCGGCTACAAGACGCTGGTGTACGCGACCATTTCCATCGCTGCACTGTCGGTGACCGTGTGGGCGCACCACATGTACGTCACTGGCGCGGTGCTGCTTCCGTTCTTCTCGCTCATGACGATGTTGATCGCGGTACCGACAGGGGTGAAGATCTTCAACTGGATCGGCACCATGTGGCGGGGATCTCTGACGTTTGAGACACCCATGCTCTGGGCGATCGGCTTCTTGGTCACCTTCACCTTCGGTGGATTGACCGGTGTGATCCTGGCGTCGCCGCCGTTGGACTTCCACGTCTCAGACACGTATTTCGTTGTAGCGCACTTCCACTATGTGGTGTTCGGCACGGTGGTGTTCGCGATGTTCAGCGGATTCTATTTCTGGTGGCCGAAGTGGACAGGCAAGATGCTCAACGAGCGATTGGGCAAGTGGCATTTCTGGCTGCTGTTCATCGGCTTCCACACCACATTCCTGATTCAGCACTGGCTGGGCGTTGTCGGCATGCCGCGCCGGTACTACACGTACTCACCTGCTGACGGTTTCACCTGGATGAACCAGGTCTCGTCGTTCGGGGCGATGATCCTGGCCGTTTCGATGATTCCGTTCCTGTTGAACGTGTACATCACGGCGCGGAAGGCACCAAAGGTGACCGTCAACGACCCATGGGGTTACGGCCGCTCTCTGGAGTGGGCGACGAGTTGCCCGCCGCCACGGCACAACTTCACCTCGATCCCACGCATCCGCAGCGAGTCACCGGCATTCGACCTGAACCACCCAGAGGTAGGCATCCCGATCGGAATCGGGCCTGGACCGAAAGATGCCCCGGATGCCCCGACGTATGACGCAGCGAACGCAGAGGTGAAGTGACATGAGGGCAAGCGCGACAATCTTCTGGGTCATCACCGCATTCTTCTTGCTGTCGGCCGCGGTGTACACCGTCTGGGGACTGCTGTACTACGGCGACGTGGAATGGGTGGGGACCGTCGCACTGACGCTCACCGGCGTTCTCGGTGCGTTCATCGGCTTCTACCTGGCCAGGTCACACGCCGCGCAAGGTGGCGAACTGCCAGAGGACCGTCAGGATGGCAACATCGACGACGGAGATCCTGAGCTTGGCCATTTCAGCCCGTGGAGCTGGTGGCCGTTCATGCTCGGCGTGGCCGTCGGGCTGATGGCTCTCGGTCTCGCCGTCGGCTTCTGGATCTGCTTCATTGCGGTAGCGTTTGGGCTGATCTGCCTTGTTGGTTGGGTGTTCGAGTACTACCGGGGCTATTTCGCCCGCTAGAAGCCCGTCTGCGGCCGCTCAGCGTGGTTGGAATCAGCGCGGTTCGAACCGGATGACGTCCACCGAGACGGTTACATTGCTGGGTGTCGGCGAGTTTGTGGCGTTATCGTGGTGAGCCGACGGCCCCATCTGTCGCAGAAGTTCCGCCTGGCCGTGCGCTAGTGCAAGCGCGTATTGCACGTGCAGAATGCCGCTCAATCTGAAGTACGCGGCCAGCTGTTGCTCGACGTGCGAGGCTTTGCCATCAGGAACGGACAGCATGTCCGTCGCAGCACGAAGCTCGCTCAAGTGGTTTGAACGTGGAACGACAACCAGCAGCGCGCCGTCCTGTGCAAGAACACGGGCGAACTCAGCCGGGTTGCGTGGTGCGAAGACGTTGAGAATGACGTCGCAGGCTCCGTCACGAATCGGCAATGGTTCCCAGGTGTCCGCGACGAGGCCGACGACGCTTGGACGAGATCGGGTAGCCATCCGCACGGCGGCGGGGGACCGATCGAGAGCAAGGGCTTGACCGTCTGGACGGTGATCGAGAACCTGGCCGAGGTAATAGCCGCTTCCGCAACCGGCGTCGAGCACGCGGGGCGCCCGGGTACCAGGCAGCAATTGGGCCAAGGCGTCGACGATCGGCAGGTAGGCACCACTGTGTAACAGCTCCGCGCGATCGGCGAGCATTTGCGCCGTGTCGCCGACGGTGGCGTTGCGCGAGTTTACGAGGGTGACATAACCGCGCTTGTTCACGTCGAAGCGGTGCCCTGCCGAGCATCCGAGTGTCAGTGCTGCCGTCGGCAGTAGGGGTTCGGCGCAATTCGGGCAGCGAAGCCACTCCGCAAGGCGCTCCATGGACATCGGCTGGGCCGATTGCTGCACGGCGTGTCTCTAACAGCGCGTCTCTAGTGGGGCGGCCTGGCTTAGTGGTGGCCGCTTTCGATCTCGCCCTGGGTGGGCGGTTCGATGCGGTCTTCGTAGAACCACCGAGAGAAACCCGCTCGCAAGCGCTGCGCCGGGGTGATCTTGCCCCGACTGTTCGGGCGGATCATCAACGGCTTGTACTGCTCGTAGCTCACGAGCCGCCAGCGCTCGTACTCGTCAAGCTGCTCGTGGACTTCGATGAACTCGCCGCCTGGCAACTTCACGATTCTTCCGGACTCGTAGCCGTGCAACGCGATGGAGCGATCCTTCTTCTGCAGGGCGATGCAGATCCGTTTCGCAACGAAGTAGGCAATGATCGGGCCGAGGATCGCCGAAGCTTGGATCGTGTGCGTTACGCCCTCGATCGACAACTTGAAGTGCGTGGCGATGAGGTCGGAACTCGCGGCCGCCCACAGCGCTGCATAGAACGTGACACCTGCAGCTCCGATAGCGGTACGGGTCGAGTTATTGCGGGGACGGTCGGTGATGTGGTGTTCACGCTTGTCTCCGGTCACCCATGCTTCGATGAACGGATAGATGGCGACCAGAACGATGAACAGTCCGAGTACCAACACAGGAATGATGATGTTGAACGACCAGGTTCTGTTCAACCACACGAACTCGAGGCCGGGTGGAACAAGGCGCAGTGCACCGTCGGCGAAGCCGATATACCAGTCTGGCTGGGTGCCGGCGGACACCGGTGACGGGTCGTATGGGCCGTACATCCACACCGGGTTGATGGTGAAGAACGACGCCATCAAGGCGATGACCCCGAACACGATGAAGAAGAAACCGCCGGCCTTCGCCGCATACACGGGAAGGATCGGGTAGCCGACAACATTGCCCTGCGTGCGCCCTGGCCCTGCGTACTGCGTGTGTTTATGCACGACAACGAAGACAAGGTGGATCGCGATCAACGCAACGACGAGCGCAGGCAGAAGAAGGATATGCAGCGTGTACAGACGCCCGACGATCGCGGTTCCTGGGAACTCACCGCCGAACAACAGGAATGAGATCCAGGTGCCGACCACTGGGAGACCCTTGACCATCCCGTCGATGATGCGCAGGCCGTTACCCGAGAGCAGGTCGTCAGGCAGTGAGTATCCCGTGAAGCCCTCGGCCATCGCCAGGATGAACAGGGTGAAACCGATCACCCAGTTCAGTTCGCGCGGTTTGCGGAACGAGCCGGTGAAGAAGATGCGCAGCATGTGCAGGCCGATCGCAGCAACGAACAGCAGTGCTGCCCAGTGGTGGATCTGGCGCATCAGCAGGCCGCCCCGCACGTCGAACGAGATGTTCAGCGTTGAGTTCAGTGCAGACGACATTTCGATGCCCTTGAGAGGCACCCATGAGCCGTGGTAGACGGTCTCTGCCATGGAGGCCTGGAAGAAGAACGTCAGGAAGGTGCCGGAGAGCAGGATGACGACGAAGCTGTACAGCGCAACCTCGCCAAGCAGGAATGACCAGTGGTCGGGGAAGATCTTGCGGCCGAACTCCTTGACGACGACGGAGATGCTGGTACGGTCCTCGAGGTAGCCGGCAGCTGCGGCGGTGAAGCCGCCCTTCTTTTCAACGACAGCCGTTGGTGTGGCCGTGTCGTCAGATGTTGTAGTGCCCGCGGACGTCGTAGTTCTCGCGGATGTTGTGGTGCTCAATGGCGCTCCCAGAAACTCGGGCCGACAGGTTCGGTGAAATCACTCCTGGCTACAAGGTAGCCCTCTGAGTCAACCGTGATGGGCAGCTGCGGCAGGGGGCGCTTGGCCGGACCGAAGATCACCTTCGCCTCATGGGTGATGTCGAACTGCGACTGGTGGCACGGGCACAGCAGGTGGTGCGTTTGCTGTTCGTACAGTGCGACCGGGCAGCCGACATGCGTGCAGATTTTCGAATACGCGATGATTCCGTCGTAGTTCCAGGTCTTGCGGTCGGGGGAGACGTGCAGATCCTGCGGCCTCAGGCGCATCAACAGAACGGCGGCCTTCGCCTTCTCTTCGAGCATGTCGCTCTTCTCGAGCAGACCCTCTGGAATGACGTGGAAGACGGAGCCAAGAGTGACATCGGATGCCTTGATCGGCGTGCCGGACGGGTCGCGTGTGAGACGGGTACCCTTCTTCCACATCGTGTGGCTCAGAAGTGTTGCCGGATCTTCATTCTGCGGACCGAACCCACGGAAGAGCACGACGGCCGGGAGCGGGAACGCGATCAGCGCACCGATCAGCGTGTTGCGAATCAGGGTGCGACGGCCGAAGCCTGACTCCTGGTTTGCCTCATCGAAGATCTCGATCGCGCGCGCCTGTGTTTCTGGGCTTCCACCCTGGGGGTGGCGAAGGTCGACGCCCTCTTTCTCATGCATGAGCGCCTTAGCCCAGTGCACGGCGCCCAGCCCCAAAGCAAGCAGGGCAAGCGAGATGCCGATGCCCATGAACATGGTGTTCAGCCGAACGTCGGAGATCTTGCCGGACTCGATCGGAAAGAGCATGTATGCCGCGACCGCCCAGATGCTGCCGACAATCGACAGATAGAACAGCGTGTAAACGGTGCGAGCTGCTCTGCGCTCTTTTGCCGGGTCGAGATCGGTGATCCGCGGCCGGTGCGGCGGGAAGCCGGGGTTCTCGGGTGCGTCGTGAACGATCACCGCCGTTCCGGGGTTTCCTGCCCGGACATCGGCGGCCGACGAGTCAGCAGCGATGAGATCCTTGCCGCCGTTATCGTCCTGTGCCATTGTTCTCCTTCTCACGTTCACGCTGTGTCATGATCCGCGTTCCGATCAGTTCGACTTCGCCGTAATCCACACGGTCAGGGCGACGATTGCGCCGAGGCCGAAGATCCAGAGGAACAAGCCCTCGGAAACCGGCCCAATCGAGCCGAGTTCGTCGCCACCCGGCGACGGGTTCTTCTGGATGTACTCGAGGTAGGTGATGATGTTCCGCTTGTTCTCAGGCGAGATGTTCAGATCGTTGAACACAGGCATGTTCTGCGGGCCGGTCACCATCGCCTCGAAGATGTGGGCCGGGGTCACCCCGGCCAGCGGTGGAGCGTACTTTCCTTCGGTGAGTGCACCGCCAGCACCGGCGACGTTGTGGCACATGGCGCAGTTGATGCGGAAAAGCTCGGCGCCCTTTGCTGCGTTTCCATTGCCGTCGAGGTACTTCTGGTCTGGGATGCCCGGGCCTGGCGCAAGCGACGCCACGTATGCTGCGAGGCTGTCGATCTCACTCTGGGTGAACTGAGGTGGCTTCTGCTCGGCCTGCGGGCCCTGCATGGCAAGCGGCATCCGGCCGGTGCCGACCTGGAAGTCGACGGCGGCCGCTCCGACACCGACCAGGCTTGGACCGTCGTCCGTGCCCACTGCATTCATGCCGTGGCACGTCGCGCAGTTGGCCATGAAGAGCTTCTCGCCCTTGCTGATCGATGCCTTGGCCGTCGTGGAGGTTTCAGCCGACGCTGTTGACGTGTTGATGGCGGCGTATGCGCCACCGGTCAAGCCGAGTCCGATTGCGATCAACGCAACGGCAGCGAGCGGATGCCTCCGGCCGCTCTTGCGAGGACGGGTGGCTCTGCGGACGGCGCTTGGCGATTTCTCACGCATGTGAAGTGGTCTGCTCCTGATTCCTATTTGAGAACGTAGATGACCAGGAAGAGCCCGATCCAGACAACGTCGACGAAGTGCCAGTAGTAGGAGACCACGATCGCTGTGGTCGCTTCCTTATGCCCGAACTTCTTGACTGCGAACACGCGGCCGATCACGAACAGCATCGCGATGAGTCCGCCTGTCACGTGCAGTGCGTGGAATCCGGTCGTCAAGTAGAACGCTGAGCCATACGAGTTCGAATCGAACGACATGCCCTCGCTGACCAGCGTCGCATACTCCGTGACCTGGCCGGCGACGAAGATCGCACCGAGCGCGTAGCTCAAGAAGAACCATTCGACGGTTCCCCACTGCGTCGGCTTCCACCCGGTTGCGCGCGACTGAAGCCGTTCGGCGGCGAAGACGCCGAACTGGCATGTGAACGAGCTGGCGACAAGCACCAGGGTGTTGGTCAACGCATACGGCACGTTCAGGTGGGCGGTCTCAGCAGCCCACAGTTGCGGTGACGTTGATCTCAGGGTGAAGTAGATCGCGAACAGGCCGGCGAAGAACATCACCTCACTGCCGAGCCACACGATTGTGCCCACCGCCACCACGTTTGGCCGGTTCAGGGCAGGCACATTTGCCGTTGGAGAAATTGAGGTGCTCGTCACGTTTTCCATTATGGCCGAAAACTGGCGGTTGTTTTCTCAATCCGCCAGCCAGTTGCCGCACGAACCGGATTTCTTCGTGCGCTGGATAGGATCGTTGCATGGCGGAAGATCAGAACTGGCCGACGATAATCAGCGCTCTGCTGCGCCGCGAAGATCTGAGTGTTTCTGACGCCGCTTGGGCCATGGAGCAGGTTATGCAGGGGCGCTCGACGCCGTCCCAGCTTGCGGGATTCCTCGTCGCCCTGCGATCCAAGGGCGAAACGGTTGATGAGATCGTTGGATTCCGCGATGCGATTCTCGAGCACGCGCTCGCGCTTCCAATCGACCCGATGGCGTTGGACATCGTCGGCACCGGCGGGGACCGCTTCGGCACCGTCAATGTTTCGACGACAGCGGCCATCGTGGCTGCCGCCAGCGACGTTCCTGTCATCAAGCATGGCAACCGTGCTGCGAGTTCGGCCTCAGGCTCCTCTGACGTGCTTGCGGCGCTCGGGCTTGATCTGACCTTGCCGCCAGAACGTGTAGCAGAGGTTTTCAATCAGGTCGGAATCACTTTCGCATTCGCATCAGCGTTTCATCCTGGCTACGCTCACGCGGCCGCCACCCGCAAGGAACTCGGCATTCCGACGGTCTTCAACTTTCTCGGCCCCCTGATCAACCCGGCCAGGCCAGAGGCATCCGCTGTCGGTGTTGCCCAACTCGACCGCGTGCCACTGATCGTCGGCGTCTTTCAAACCAGAGGGGCGACAGCGCTTGTTTTCCGCGGTGACGACGGTCTGGACGAACTGTCGACCACCGGCCACAGCCACGTGTGGGAAGTCTCCCGTGGCCTGGTAACCGAGCACGACATCGAGCCGCGCGATCTCGGCTTGAAGCGAGCGAAGATGGACGACCTGCTCGGCGGGGATGCTGCCCACAATGCTGCGGTCGTGCGAGCTGTCCTGTCAGGACAGGACGGCCCCGTGCGGGACATCGTGTTGTTGAACGCGGCCGCGGGACTGGTCGCGTTCGAACTGGCACGCGATCCTGCAACTGTTCAGAAGAGCATCCTCGAGCGGTTCACATCTGGCATGGCACGCGCGGCAGAGGCGATCGATTCAGGAGCCGCTCGCGAGAAACTCGATGAATGGGTCGCCGCCGCGCGATGAAAAAGCTCATCAACGATCCGAGGCGCGTTGTCGCCGAGTCGATCACTGGCCTCGGTGCGGCGCACCAGGACATCCTGTCGGTGTCTGCTGAGCCTGCATTCGTCGTCAGACGTGAGAAGGCTCCTGGCAAGGTGGCCCTGGTCAGCGGTGGTGGCAGCGGACACGAGCCGCTTCATGGCGGGTTCGTCGGTGTCGGGATGCTGGATGCCGCAGTGCCCGGCGAGGTGTTTACCTCGCCGACGCCCGATCCGATCGTCGCGGCCACCCGCGCGGTGTCGGGCGGAGCCGGGGTGCTGTACATCGTCAAGAACTACACAGGCGACGTTCTGAACTTCGAAACCGCCGCAGAACTGGCAGCGCTCGACGGCACCGACGTTCGCACGGTGATCGTCGATGACGACATTGCAGTGAAAGACTCGTTGTACACGGCCGGCCGCAGGGGAGTGGCAGGCACCGTGCTGGTTGAGAAGATCGCGGGCGCGGCTGCGGAGCGCGGCGATGGAATCGATGCGGTCGAGCGAATCGCACGACAGGTGGCGGCGAGTACACGGTCAATGGGTGTTGGACTCGCGCCTCCGATCGTTCCGCACTCCGGTGTGGCGAGTTTCGAACTGGCAGAGGACGAGATCGAATTCGGTATCGGCATCCACGGCGAGCCAGGACGTGAGCGGCGACACCTTGAACCCGTCGACGCCCTTGTCGATGCCGTCATCGAGGCGATCGACGACGACTTGCCGTTCACCCGAGGCGCTGAACTGCTACTGGTCGTCAACGGCATGGGAGGCACCCCGCTTGGCGAGCTGTACATCGCATACCGGCGGGCGGCTGAAGTACTTGGGGCGCGCGGTGTGCGAATTGTGCGTAGCCTTGTCGGCAACTACGTCACGTCGCTCGAAATGCACGGTTTCTCGATTACGGTCCTCGCGCTCGACGACGAACTGACCACGCTGTGGGATGCTCCTGTGCATACCGCAGCACTTCGGTGGCGGTGTTGACTGGCCACCGGTTGAAGGAGAGCGATGATGAGCCTCGGACGTGATTGGGTGGTCGCTTGGGCCCGCTTGGCGACAAGTCGGGTGACCGATGCCAGAACGCGACTAGGAGACCTCGACCGTGCGATCGGCGACGGTGACCACGGCGAGAATCTCGACCGAGGGTTCAGCGCTGTGGCCGCGAAGCTTGATGACCTGCCGTCTGGCGCGTCGCCGGCTGATGCGCTTCGGCTCATCGCGACAACACTGATCTCGAACGTCGGCGGCGCTGCCGGCCCGCTGTACGGCACAGCATTCTTGCGCGCTGCCGAGTCTGCCGGAGACAAGCCCGAGCTGGACTCGGCGGCTGTTGCCGCCATGCTGACCGCTGCGCGCGACGGTATCGTGCAGCGCGGCCGAGCCGAGATCGACGAGAAGACGATGGTGGATGCGTGGTCGCGCGCAGTCGACGCTGCGGGTGCGGCGGTCACGGCGGGTGCGACTGAGTCCGCCGTGTTGGACGCAGCAGCCGATGCCGCGGAGCACGGTGCAGAAGCAACGGAACCGCTTGTTGCGCGTAAGGGCAGAGCAAGCTACCTGGGTGAACGTGCTATCGGGCATCGCGACCCCGGTGCGGAGTCGAGCGCGCTGATTCTTCGCGCGGCCGCCGATGCTGCCAAGCAGGCACGATGAGTCGCGTTGGCATTGTCGTCGTTTCGCACAGCGAACGAATCGCCGACGGCATCGTTGACGTGGCCGGACAGATGGCCCCAGGAGTGACCATTCTGGCGGCAGGTGGCACTGACGATGCTGGGATCGGAACAAGTTTTTCAAAGGTTGCTTCCGCCTTGCAGGCGGCAGACTCAGGAGCGGGTGTCGTTGTGCTGTGCGACCTCGGATCGGCGATCATGACGGCAGAGGCCGCTCGCGAGTTCATGCCGAAGGAGAGCCGGGCACGCGTTCGCATCGCTGACGCACCGGTCGTCGAAGGGGCAGTGGCCGCGGCGGTTGCGGCTGAGATCGGTGGAGACTTGGATACCGTGGCTGCCGCGGCATCCGCTGCTGCCGGCATCGGACGGGGGCCAGCCCCTGACACGCAGGCTGCGGCGCAGTCGCAGTACGCTCGCACGGTCACGCTCACCAATCAGGACGGTTTGCACGCCAGGCCGGCGGCGGAGTTTGTCAAGCTCGCAGGCACGTTCCCCGAGCGCGTCACGGTGAACGGCAAAGACGCTAAGAGCCTGCTCGGCATCATGTCTCTTGGGTTGTTGAAAGGGGCAACCGTCGAGCTCGCCGGCGAGCCGGCTGCAGCACATGCTGTGGATGCTCTTGCCGACCTGATCGAGTCAGGTTTCGGTGAGAACAGTGCACTGTCGAAAGGTGACAAGCAGGCGTAGCGTTGCGTGATACCAAACAGTGAGTGGAGGATCCCAATGCTGTCGGAATCGCAGGCGTTCAGCGGTTTTTCTGCCGCGGACATTGCTGAGGAGAAGCGCTTCTTCAGTGACGTGCTCGGCCTGAAGGTCAGCGAGGAGTACGGCATGCTTCATGTGCACCTCGGTTCAGGTGCCGATGTGCTCATTTATCCGAAGTCGAACCACGTTCCCGCGACATACACCGTGCTGAATTTTCCGGTCGATGACATCGAGCAGACCGTCGACGAGTTGACCGCGAAGGGCGTCACATTCGAGCGGTACGAGCAGATGGGTTCAGACATCGACGAACGCGGAATCTTCCGTGGAGGCGGCCCGTACATTGCGTGGTTCACTGATCCGGCCGGGAACGTGCTGTCTGTTCTTCAAGAGCGCGAGTGAATGATGTGCGCAGCGCACCGCTCATGAGCAGGTCGACGTTGTCTGACCACTGTTCGATTGCGCCAACACCGTGAGGCAGCCGCCTGACCACCGGATCCTCGATCATCTCCGCAAGTAGTTCTGGCATGGCCCCCAGCCCACGAAACCGGCGATCATAGAACTGCTCGGTCACGATCTCGCTGGTCGGTAGGCCCATCGACCGCTGGATGCCGCCGAGCACGTCGAGCGCGTCGCAGATGGCGCGTTCGCGAGCGCGCCACTCCGGCGCCGCGAGCGCGGCTTCAAGCAGCCTGCTGACCGCCCCGGCGCGCGGCAGTCGTGAGAACTCGGTGCCGAGCCATTTGCCGTATGGCGCCCAGCGCCGGTCGAGCATGAATCCGAGATGCATTGACACTCGCGCGAGCCTGGCCGTGATCACCCGGGAACCGAGATCGTCGCCGCGTGAGCCGGCCCGTCCGATGAACGGCAGTTCCTGACCGAGTCTGACCCAGTCGGTGGCGAGAACATACAGCCACACGTCACGCGGGTACCACGTCAAGCTGGCGCGAATGTCTGTGATGCGGCCGACGTCGTCGACGAACACGGGTCCGGCTGTCACTTCGAGCACGCTCTGCCCGGTGAGCGAAAGCCAGTCGACAGCCGTGTTCAGACTGCGCGGGTCGGCACCGAGTCGTGAACGTGCGAAATCGTCAGCGGTTGAGATGTCGATCTGGTGTTGCTTGGTCGGATGCCACGTTGTGGCGAATCGAGTCGGGTGGCCCAAAAACTCGTCAGGGAGCGCCAGTTCAAGCAGATCGCGCACGTCCGTGATCGCATCCTCGCCTTCGACGAGCAGGGTCAGCCTCAATCCCCAGTCATGATCCTGAGACGTGTCGTCATCCAGCCCGAGCACATCGGACCCGCTTCCCAGTCGGGCCGCCGCGTACCTGATGCCAGGCATTCGCCTCGCCAGCAGCGGAGCTACCACATCACTGAAGTAGGCCGCGGACAGCGCGATCCCAGTTTCCGTCACAGTAGATATCGTCGCACCCCCGAGGGTGGCGCGGTCAACCGCCGACAGTCACGCCACGAGCGGCGAAGAACGGCTCAGGGTCGATCTGTTCACCGTTCACCCGCACCTCCAGATGCAAGTGGCAGCCGGTGGACAACCCGGTGCTTCCCACCC
>DATMTC010000013.1:0-9400 GCA_035565115.1 Microbacteriaceae bacterium
TGCTTCACAACCGGGTCGTGATGAACGACGACACCGCGTCCTGCACACACCTCGCACGGCTCGCTGAACGTCTCGAGCAACCCGAGGCCAAGCTTCTTGCGTGTCATCTGCACGAGGCCGAGCGACGTCACCTCGGCAACCTGATGCTTCGTGCGGTCACGACTGAGGCACTCGACCAGTCGCCGCAACACGAGGTCACGATTCGACTCGAGCACCATGTCGATGAAGTCGACAACGATGATCCCGCCGATGTCGCGCAGACGCAGCTGTCGCACCAGCTCTTCCGCCGCCTCCAGGTTGTTCTTGGTGACCGTCTCCTCCAGGTTTCCGCCTGATCCGACGAACTTGCCCGTGTTGACGTCGACGACGGTCATGGCCTCGGTTCGATCCATGATCAGCGATCCACCTGACGGCAACCACACCTTGCGTTCGAGCGCCTTCTCGATCTGCTCCGTGACGCGATACTCGTCGAACGGATCGCGTTCGCCCTCGTACTTCTCCACACGGTCGAGCAGATCGGGTGCGACCTGGGCAAGGTATGCCTCGATCGTCTCCTGAGCATCTTGCCCCGAGATGATCAGCTTGTGGAAGTCCTCGTTGAACACATCGCGCACGATCTTGATCAGCAGGTCGGGCTCGCTGTGCAGCAGCGCCGGCGCGGAAACTGACTCCACCTTCCGCGAGATGTCAGCCCACTGCGATGTCAGCCGGTTGACGTCGATCGTCAGCTGCTCTTCCGTTGCGCCCTCTGCGGCGGTGCGCACGATGACGCCAACGTTCTCAGGCAGCACACCCTTCAAGATCTTCTTCAGGCGTGCCCGCTCGGTGTCAGGCAGCTTGCGGCTGATTCCGTTCATCGAGCCGTTCGGAACATAAACCAGGTAGCGGCCAGGCAGCGACACCTGGCTGGTAAGCCGGGCGCCCTTGTGGCCGACGGGGTCCTTCGTGACCTGAACCAGCACCTTGTCACCAGGCTTCAGTGCCAGCTCGATGCGTCGGGCTTGGCTTCCACCACTGGTTGAGTTCTCGGCGGCAGCATCCCAGTCGACCTCGCCGGAGTAGAGAACAGCGTTACGGCCTCGACCGATGTCGACGAATGCCGCCTCCATGCTTGGAAGCACGTTCTGCACGCGCCCGAGGTACACATTCCCGATGAGGGATGCTTCCTGAGACTTGGCAACGTAGTGCTCGACGAGCACCTTGTCTTCGAGGACGGCAAGCTGGATGCGCCCGTTCTTCGACCGCACGACCATCTGGCGGTCGACGGACTCTCTGCGCGCGAGGAACTCAGCCTCCGTGATGACCGGCCTGCGGCGTCCGGCGTCCCTGCCGTCGCGCCTGCGCTGCTTTTTGGCTTCGAGCCTGGTAGAACCTTTGACCTTCTGCGGTTCCGTGATCAACTCGGGCTCGCGCGGCGCTCGCACGCGCACGACCGTGTTCGCCGGGTCGTCACCTCGACCCGATTCGCCTGACCTGCGCCGAGACCGGCGACGCACCGTTGGCGCTTCATCCGAGTCTTCGTCGTCATCTGCGCGCGGTGGCAGCATGGCAACATCCGGCGCTTTGAACAGGATGGCCGTGCTCGGCAGTCCAGGAATGGTCGCGACAGGCATCGCGAGGCCAGCGTCGGCAACTGCTGCTTCTGCTGTCTCTTCTGCGGCTGAGGGTGCGGATGCCTGTGCTGACTCCGGCGCGTTGGCTGCTTCCGACGCGTTGGCAGGTTCCGGCGCACGGGCTGAACCGGTGTCGACCGTGTGCTCTGGCCCGTTGGTCGGTTCCTGGCGTTCGACAACCGGCGGCTGGCTTGCGGCCTGATCGGCCTTCTTCTGGCTTTTGCGCGACCCGAACAAGCGAGAACGCTTCTTCACGGGTGCTGGCGGGCTTCCGCCCTGCTCCCGTCCGGTCTGTTCACTCCCTGATGCTGAATTGCCTGAAATCGTCGTATTTTCGTCTTTTTCCACCATCGCTGGTGCGCTCCTCGACCAAATGAACACAGCCGCGCCGTGTTCATTCGGTTACTCTCCTCGAGCGGGCTGATCGCTGTTGCGAATCCCCCACCAATCTCTCACTCACGCAACCGGCGTTTCGCTCTGGTTGCCTCGTCTGTCTGTCATTCTGTGTGTCACTGCGACGAGTCCATGTCGACCCGCCGGCACAGGGCGCGCGCGCCCGCTAAGCCTTGTTTGTGGTGTCTGCCCGAGCGCGGCCCGAGCGACAGAACCTATTATCGCATGCCACGCTTGCGGCATTGACAGCGACTCGATCACCGGCCTATGCCATAATCCGATGGTGTCGCTCAGCCAGCCATCAAAACGTCCGTTTGTCCTTGCAGTCTTTTTGATCATCGCCGGACTGATTGGGGTGTGGGCCGCCTTTGAATTGACTTTGGACAAGTTCACCCTGCTTGCCAAGCCGGATGCTCAGCTCAACTGCAACATCAATCCGCTCGTGGGTTGCGGCAAAAATCTCGATTCGTGGCAAGGGGCCGTTCTCGGCTTTCCGAACCCGATCATCGGCCTGGTGTGCTGGGTTGCGCCCATCGCTGTCGGGGTTGGGATCCTCGCAGGTGCGCGCTTTGCTCGTTGGTTTTGGGTGCTGTTCAACATCGGCGTGCTCGGCGCCCTCGTGCTCGTGATCTTCTTGATCACCGAGAGCTTGTACTCGCTGTTCGTGCTCTGCCCGTACTGCATGATCACCTGGACGGTCACGATCCCCACCTTCTGGGCGGTGACGTTATACAACCTGAAAACAGGAAATATTCCGGTTCCGGCAGGTGTCAGCAGGTTCGCGGCATCCGCGTACTCGTGGGTGCCGCTGATCACGCTGGTCTGCTACGCGATCGTCGCCGTGCTCGCCCAGATTCAGACCAGCTGGATTCCGAACGCGTTCCTTTAGAACCAGAGCGCCAGTTAGAACCAGAGAGCCAGTTCGCGGGCGGCTGACTCGGGCGAGTCGCTTCCGTGCACGAGGTTCTGCTGCACGGGCAAACCCCAATCGCGGGCAAGGTCGCCGCGAATCGTTCCTGGTGCAGCCGTGGTGGGGTCGGTTGTTCCAGCAAGCGAGCGGAACCCCTCGATGACCCGGTTGCCTGCGATGCGAATGGCGACGATGGGTCCGCTCTCCATGAACTCGACCAGGGGCTCGTAGAACGGCTTGCCCTGGTGCTCCTCATAGTGCTTGGCGAGAAGCTCACGGTCGGCCTGCACGATCCTGATATCGACGAGCGAGTATCCCTTGGCTTCGATTCGACGCAAAATTTCGCCGGTGAGGCTCCGAACCACGCCGTCTGGCTTGATCAGGACAAGGGTCTCTTCGACTGGGGTGCTCATTTACGGTTTCTCCGATTCGCTTGGGTTTGGATTATTGGTCTGGTCGTTGTCGTCGCCTTCCGACAACCTGCGAGCGGCATTGGTGCGATCCAGTCTGGCGCCTGTGACCATGCAGTATGCCCAGAGCGCGGCGAAGATCGCACCGACGATGAACATCATCGGCACCAGGAACCCAGCTGCGATCACGATCGCCTGCAGCACCCAGCCGAGTACGAATCCCCATCGATAGCGCAGGAGCGGAATGGTGACGATCATCAACGCGACCAGTACGGCACCTCCCCCGAGGGCATATGCAGCGGGCAGTGCCTTCAGACCGAAGATGACGAGGGCGCCGAGAAAGACGACGACGAGCTCGAATCCGAGAACAATCGATCCGAGGCTGCGCTGGGCAGAACGCACGCCTATGCCTTCCATCCGCGATCGTCGGCAAGCGCCATCGCTTCACCGATCAGCGTGATCGAGCCGGTGACGATGACTGCTCGACGCGGCTGTTCAGCCGCCCATGCTCGCGCAGCCTCGATCGCATCCGGCAGCTCGTCGTATGACGAGACGGCCTCGTGGGTCCAGCTTTCGATGTGTTCCGCCAGTTCCTCGAATGGCGCTGCGCGCTCCGAGTGCGACTGCGTCACGAAAATCCGTGACGCCAGCGGCGCAAACGCATCAACGATCCCCTTCGCGTCTTTGTCGCGCAGGATGCCGACGACGAAAGCGAGTTCGTCGAAGTCGAAGAACGTCGGCAGTGCGGCTGCCAGCGTCTGAGCGCCAGCCGGGTTGTGCGCGGCATCCACCAACACGGTCGGCTCGGTGCCGATCAGCTGAAGGCGTCCAGGCGAGGACGACTCTGCCAGACCGTGCTCGACCAAATCGTGCTTCAGCGCCTGCGTGCCGTCACCCAGGAACGATTCGACTGCCGCGATCGCAACTGCTGCGTTCTGTGCCTGGTGCGAACCGTACAGCGGCAGGAACAGGTCTGAGTATGTCCCAGCTCGGCCGCGAACGCTGATCAGCTGGCCGCCGACAGCAACGGTCGAGCTCTGCACGTCGAAGGCATCGCCCTGCACGTTCATGGATGCTTCGCTCAGCTGCGCTGCACGCTCGAGTTCCACGAGCGCTTCCGGCGGTTGAGCGGCACTGACCACGATCGCGGTCGGCTTGATGATCCCGGATTTCGTGCGAGCGATCTCCGCGACCGTGTTGCCAAGCCGAGCCTGATGGTCAAGGGAGATCGGGGTGAAAACGGCCACCTGGCCGTCGCCGACGTTCGTGGAGTCCCATTCGCCACCCATGCCGACCTCGATCACCGCGACATCCACCGGCGCATCTGCAAAGCACGCAAACGCCAGAATCGTGAGCACCTCGAAGAAGGTCAACCTGATCTCGCCGGCAGCGATGAGCTCGTCGTCCACCATGGTCAGGTACGGCTGAATGTCATCCCAGTTGCGCGCAAGCGCCTCGTCTGAGATCGGTTCGCCGTCGATCATGATGCGCTCGTTGAAGCGCACGAGATGCGGGCTGGTGAACAGCCCTGGCCGCAACCCGTATGCCCGCAACAGGCTCTCGGTGATCCTGCTCGTGCTCGTCTTGCCGTTCGTCCCCGTGATGTGGATGATCGGGTACGCCCGCTGCGGATCGCCGAGCAATTCGACCGCTCGACGAGTCGGTGCCAGCCTGGGGCGCGGATCGCCTTCGCCCAATCGGTCCAGCATCGCCTCATACACGGCATCGCCAGCCGCGCGGAACTCGTCGTCGCTCATGCTGCCGCCTTCTCCACCGTTACGATCATGGCCGAGTCGTCACCGACTGCGATCCGTGATTCTGCCGCGCTCACGGCGTCGTCCTCGGCAACCGCCAGGTCGACCGCAAGCGTTTCCGCTGTGATCAACTGGGCGAACTCGCGCACAGCGGCGGCTCCCTCCCTGTCGAGCACCAGCTTCAGGCTGATGCGATCGCTCACGTCAAGGCCTGAGCTCTTGCGTGCATCCTGCACCGCACGCACAACGTCGCGAGCGAGTCCCTCCGCTTCAAGCATGGGCGTCGTGCGCGTCTCGAGCAGAACAAAACCGCCGTCAGACAACAAGGCGATCGCCGCATCGGATTCATTGTCTGCGACCTCGAGCACCAAATCGTACTCTTCGTCACGCAACTCGATTCCGTCAACGGTCACTGCGCCGTCGGTCTGGGTCCAATTCCCCTCGCGAGCGGCCTTGATCACACGTTGCACGTCTTTACCGAGCCGCGGACCGGCCGCCCGTGCGTTCACGGTGAGCTTGCTCGTGATGCCGTACTCGGCCGCACTTGCTGCTTCGAGCTGCACGAATTCGACAGCTTTCACGTTCAGTTCGTCGCGAATGATCGCGTCGAACCGTTCGAGCCCTGCAGCGTCTGGCGCGACCACTGTCAATTTCGAAAGCGGCAACCGAACGCGAAGCCCGGCCTTCTTGCGCAGGGAGAGCGCAACCGAGCTCACCGTGCGAATCTGATCCATCGCGGTGACGAGGGCCTGGTCGGCCGGGAACTCTTCAGCATCCGGCCAGTCGGTCAGGTGGACACTTCGTCCACCTGTCAGGTCCTTCCAAATCCGTTCGGTCACGAGCGGGAGCATGGGGGCGGCGAGCCTCGTGAACGTTTCGAGAACGGTGTACAACGTGTCGAACGCTTCGGCGTTCTCGCCGTTTTCACCGACGCCGCTCCAGAATCGATCGCGCGAGCGGCGAACGTACCAGTTGGTGAGCACGTCGGCGAAGTCGCGTAGTTTTGCTGAGGCAAGTGGACTGTCCAGCGCCTCGAAGTCGGCCGTCACCGCTTCGATCAACTCGTGTGTTTTGGCCAGGAGGTAGCGATCGAGCACGTCGCTGGAATCGGTTCGTCGAACCGCCTGATATCCGCCTGGGCCCGAGGCATTTGCATACAACGAGAAGAAGTACCAGGTGCTCCACAACGGAAGCAATACCTCGCGAACGCCCTGGCGAATACCTTCCTCGGTGACGACGAGGTTGCCACCGCGCAATACCGAACTCGACATCAGGAACCAGCGCATCGCATCCGACCCGTCGCGGTCGAACACGTCGTTGACGTCCGGGTAGTTGCGCAGCGATTTCGACATCTTCTGCCCATCACTGCCAAGCACGATGCCGTGACTGACCACGCGGCTGAACGCCGGCCGATCGAAGATGGCCGTGCCGAGCACGTGCATCAGGTAGAACCAACCGCGAGTCTGACCGATGTACTCGACGATGAAGTCGGCAGGGTTGTGGCTGTCGAACCACTCCCTGTTTTCAAACGGGTAGTGCACCTGAGCGAACGGCATCGAGCCGGAATCGAACCACACATCGAACACGTCTGTGATGCGGCGCATCGTCGAACGACCGCTTGGATCGTCTGGATTCGGTCTGGTCAGCTCGTCGATGTACGGCCGGTGCAGGTCGGTCGGCCGCACGCCGAAGTCGTGCTCGATCTCATCAAGCGATCCGTAGACATCCACTCGCGGAAATTCAGGGTTGTCGCTCTTCCACACCGGGATGGGTGAACCCCAGTACCGATTGCGGCTGATCGACCAGTCCCTGGCTCCAGCAACCCATTTGCCGAACTGCCCGTCTTTGACGTTCTCAGGCACCCAGTCGATCTGCTGGTTCAATTCGCTCATCCGGTCGCGGAACTCCGTCACGCGCACGAACCAGCTCGACACTGCCTTGTAGATCAGTGGATTCCGGCAGCGCCAGCAGTGCGGATACGAGTGCTCGTAACTCGCCTGCCTAAGCAGCCGGCCCTGAGCCTTGAGCATGGCGGTCAGCGGCTTGTTGGCCTCGAACACCTGCAAGCCTGCAACTTCTGGGACACTCGGCAGGAATCGGCCGCCCTCGTCGACCGAGATCACGACAGGGATGCCGTTGGCCTCACAGACGCGCTGGTCTTCCTCGCCGTACGCAGGCGCCTGATGAACGATGCCCGTGCCGTCAGTGGTCGTCACATAGTCGTCGACCAGGATGCGCCACGCGTTCTGCGTGCCATATTTGTCGGCATCTGCGTAATAGTCCCAGAGCCGGTCGTAACCCACTCCATCGAGTTCGGCGCCCTTGACCGTGCGCGAGACCGCAGCGAGCGCAGCATCCGCTGACTCATAACCGAGATCTTTCGCGTAGCTGCCGACCAGATCGAGTGCGAGCAGATATTCGGCGCCGAGAACTTCGGTCGCGGGGCCGGCTGAACCGTCCGACTCCCGTTGCACCTGCGCATCCTGGGTGCCATCGGGGCCTGCAGGCACAACCGCGTACTCGATGTCCGGGCCGACCACGAGTGCGGCGTTCGTCGGCAGCGTCCACGGCGTGGTCGTCCACGCCAGGGCGCGCACCGCGGTGAGGTTCAGCGATTCGGCCTTCTGGCCGATGAGCGGGAATGTGACAGTGACCGTTTGATCCTGGCGCATCTTGTATACGTCGTCGTCCATGCGCAATTCATGGTTCGACAGCGGGGTTTGGTCGCGCCAGCAATATGGCAGAACACGGTAGCCCTCGTATGCGAGTCCCTTGTCGTAGAGCTGCTTGAAGGCCCAGAGCACCGACTCCATGTATGTGATGTCGAGTGTCTTGTAATCGTTGTCGAAGTCGACCCAGCGCGCCTGGCGGGTGACGTATTCTTCCCACTCTTGTGTGTAACGCAACACCGAGTCGCGCGCCGCCTGGTTGAACGCGGCGATGCCCATCTGTTCGATCTGACTCTTGTCGGTGATCCCGAGCTGCCGTTCGGCCTCCAGCTCTGCTGGCAAGCCGTGGGTGTCCCAACCGAACCGACGCTCCACCTTCTTGCCACGCATCGTCTGAAAGCGCGGGAACACGTCCTTTGCATAACCGGTGAGCAGATGGCCGTAGTGCGGAAGGCCGTTCGCGAACGGAGGACCGTCGTAGAACACCCATTCGTCGGCATCCGATCGGTTCTCGATGGATGCGCGGAACGTGCCGTCGCCCTTCCAGAACGCGAGGATGCCGGTCTCCACCTCGGGGAACTTCGGCGACGGGTTCGGCGTTTGGTACGGCATTTTTCTCCTGGCAGCTGATCAACTCTGCACGAGGACGCCGCCTGCCGCTTCCGGCCAAGCGTCGCGGTACCACCCCGCTTGCCGCGTGAACACACGCGACCGCTTCTTCTTTGGCTGTGACGGGCCAGCCCCGTTCGGCTCTACTTGGCGAATCGACTGCTCGCGCACGATCCGCTGTTCTTCCGAAGACTCCCCGGTGATGGCCGGATCGCAGTCGTTCACTCAAGTCTAGTGGAACACTGGACGAATGACCGCGCAGCAAGCATCCAGCTCAGGCAGCATCGTGACCGTCATCATTGCGTTTGCGGCGAATCTGCTGATCGCCATCGCGAAGAGCATCGCGGCGGCGATAACCGGCTCAGCGTCTCTTGTCGCAGAGGCAGCGCACTCCTGGGCCGATGCAGGTAACGAGGTATTCCTGCTGATCGCCGAACGCAGGTCGGCCCGCGAAAGCGATACTGCGCATCCGCTGGGATACGGCAGAGCAGCGTATGTCTGGTCGATGTATGCCGCGTTCGGGTTGTTTGCGGTCGGATCGGCCGTGTCCATCATGCACGGGGTGCAAAGCCTGACAGAGCCGGAGCCCGCAACCGGGTTCGTCATCGCATACGTCGTGCTCGGTGTTTCGTTCATTCTCGAGGGTGTTTCGTTCACGCAGGCGTTCCGCCAGGCGCATGCGCGCGCTGAGGACCGCGGTCAGAACACGCTCGAGCACGTGCTCGCCAGCTCGAATCCGACGCTGCGGGCGGTGTTCGCTGAAGACGCTGCGGCGTTGATCGGCATCGGCATCGCGTTCCTCGGCATCCTTCTGCACGAGATCACCGGCGCGGCGATCTACGACGCGATCGGATCAATCCTGGTCGGCGTACTGCTGGGCATCGTCGCGGTGATTTTGATTGACCGCAACGCGCGGTTCCTGATCGGCCAGAGCGTTGACCCGGGCACGCGCCAGGCCGTGCTCGATCAGCTTCTGACCCGTGACGACATCGAACGCGTCACATACCTGCACCTGGAGTTCGTGGGCCCTGAGCGCCTGTTC
>DATMTC010000014.1:0-2188 GCA_035565115.1 Microbacteriaceae bacterium
CCTGGCCACGGTTTCAGCCCGCCCGCCTCGGCACCGTTCAGCGTTGCCGAGCTTGCCGACGCCGTGGTCGCGCTTGTGGATTCCGTCGGCGGCGGAGCGTTCCACTACGCAGGCGTCTCCCTGGGCGGCGCAGTGGGACTGCAGCTTGCACTGCGTCATTCCAGCCGCCTGCTTTCTCTGACGACGTTGTGCAGCGGGGCCAAGATCGCGGAGCCAGACGGATGGTTCGCACGCGCGGCCCAGGTGCGCGCGAGCGGAACGGCATCCGTCGTGGCAGGCAGCGCACGGCGCTGGTTCGCCCCCGGATTTCTCGACCGGGAGCCAGACGTCGGCGGCGCCGCATTGAACAAACTGCTCGACATCGACGACGAGTCGTATGCGTTGTGCTGCGAGGCATTGGCAGGGCACGACGTGCGGGAGCGACTGGGCGAGATCGCCGTGCGAACACTGTGCATCGCTGGCGACGCCGACCAGGTTGCACCGCCTGAGACTTCACGCGAGGTTGCCGATTCAGTGCAGCACGGCAGCCTCGCCGTGCTCACCGACGTTGCGCACCTTCCGATGCTCGAAAGTCCAGCTGAGGTGATCGAACTGATCCTGTCGCAGGTGCGGCATGAGACCTCCGCGTACGAGCGCGGGATGGCGGTGCGCCGCGCTGTGCTCGGTGACGCGCACGTGGATGCCGCGAACCAGAAGGTCACAGCAGAGACCGCCGCGTTCCAGGATTTCATCACCCGGTATGCGTGGGGAGAGGTCTGGTCGCGCCCCGGCCTCGACCGCCGCACCCGTAGCTTCCTCACGCTCGCGGCGTTGGTCGCAGGCGGGCACCCCAATGAGCTCGGCATGCATGTGCGCGCCGCGCTGACCAACGGCCTGACCCGCGAGGAGATCACCGAGGCGCTTCTGCACACGGCGATCTACGCCGGCCTTCCCGCGGCAAACTCTGCGTTCGCGATCGCGGCGCAGGTTTTCGCCGAACTCGACGCACCACCGGCATCCGATTCCTAAGGAGCAGGCCCCATGGACAAAACCTTCGCGTCGGCGGCTGCGGCCGTCGCAGACATCGCAGACGGCTCATCGATCGCGGTCGGCGGCTTCGGCCTCGTCGGTGTTCCCATCGTGTTGATCAGGGCCATCCTCGCGCAGGGAACGAGCGATTTGCAGGTCGTCTCGAACAACTGCGGTGTCGACGGCTGGGGCCTGGGCGAACTGCTCGCCCAGGGCAGAATCAGCCGGGTGATCGCATCGTACGTCGGTGAGAACAAGGACTTCGCCCGCAGGTACCTCAGCGGCGAACTCGAGCTGGAGTTGACGCCCCAGGGGAGCCTGGCAGAGCGGATGCGCGCAGGTGGCGCGGGCATCCCGGCGTTCTTCACGGCAAGCGGTGTCGGAACGCTCGTCTCGGAGGGGGGCCTGCCGTGGCGTTACGGCCCGGACGGCGAGGTCGTCGTGAAGTCGCCAGCGAAAGAGACGCGCGTGATCGGTTCGCTCGGCCAGGAGCGTGAATACGTGCTAGAAGAGGCGATCGTGACCGACTATGCGCTGGTGCGCGCCGCACGCGGAGACCGGCACGGCAACCTGGTGTTCGAAAAGGCCGCACGCAACTTCAACCCGGTGGCAGGCATGGCAGGCCGCATCACGATCGCGGAGGTCGACGAGCTGGTCGAACCGGGTGAGATCGATCCAGATCACGTGCACCTGGCAGGCATTTACGTCGACAGGATCATCCAACTCAGCCGCGACGAAGCATCCGACCTGCCGATCGAGAAGGTCACGACCCGGCCAAGGCCGGGCGCGCAGGGAGGGGAATGACTGTGATGCAGAAGCTGACCGATAACAAACTCACGCGAAACCAGATGGCGGCACGCGCCGCAGCAGAACTGGCCGACGGCGAATACGTGAACCTGGGCATCGGGCTGCCGACGCTGATCCCGAACTATATTGCAGACGACATCACGGTTGTCTTGCACTCGGAGAACGGGGTGCTCGGCGTCGGACCGTATCCGTGGGAAGGCGAGGCCGACCCGAAGCTGATCAACGCTGGCAAAGAGACGGTGACCGTCAACGCGGGGGCAGCGTACTTCGACTCTGCCACGAGCTTCGGCATGATTCGCGGAGGCAAGATCGATGTTGCTGTGCTCGGCGCGATGCAGGTGTCTGCCGTCGGCGACATCGCCAACTGGGCGGT
>DATMTC010000015.1:0-2075 GCA_035565115.1 Microbacteriaceae bacterium
TGCCGGATGAACGGCCGACCACCATCAGGATCTACCTCTTCAATCGGCTGTGGACGTACGGGCGCGCCGAGTTCACGATCGACGCCACGACGCCAAGCGCGCTCGAGTACCGTCCGCCATTACTGCCGTTCGGCAATGGGACTCTCACGGAAGGCGCGGCATGAACCGCAACGTTGACACAGTCTTCGTCGGCACGATCATCACCCTCGATCGCACACAGCCGAGCGCCGAAGCGCTGCTCGTCCGGGACGGCAGGATCGCGGCCGTCGGCGATGAAGGGTCTGTGCTCGCGCGGGCACGGGCGGATGCTGCACGCGTCGAGCTAGGCAGTCGGGTGCTTCTGCCCGGCTTCATTGAAGCCCACGGGCATCCAACCGACTCCGCATTGGTGCTCAGCCGCTACATGATCGATATTCGCCCCGTGACGATCGAGACGGCCGCGGGCGTGATGCATGCGATCCGCGCCGGTGTGGCCGCCCGCCCAGACGGAGCGTATTTCAACGGATGGGACGCCCTTCTGCAAAAGGGCCTTGGCGAGCCGACCATTCAGCAGCTAGACCAGATCGCGCCGAACACCCCGGTTGTGATCGCACACAATTCGGGGCACGTCGCATACTTCAACACTGCGGCCGCGCGGGCAGCCGGCATCGACAAGCACAGCACAGACCCGGTCGGGTCGCACTGGATGAAAGACGACGCGGGCGAGCTGACCGGCAAGGGCTTCGAAATCGGAACCCTGTTCGCGCTTCTGCGGCCGATGCTTGCCACCGCGCAAGCCGAGCTGCCGTCGCTGCTTGCCGACTACCTGGCCGGTCTGAACGCCGTCGGCATCACGACCGTCAGCGACATGAGCTGGGATCACGCGAAGACCCCGCTGCTGAATGCCATACGCGAGCGCGGCGTGACGGCGCGCATGCGCCTGTACGAAATGTCCGCCCCTGGTTCGAGCGCGAGCGTCGACCTCGACAACGGCGACGACCTGATCAAGCAGGTGGGCGTGAAGACGTGGGCCGACGGGTCCCCATGGGTTGGGAACATCCTGCTGTCGTTCCCGTATCTGGACACGCCTGCGACGCGCAGCGTCGGCATCCCGGCCGGATCGACAGGGTCGGCGAACTACAGCAGGGAACAGCTGGACGGCATCGTCGATCAGTATTTTCCACAGGGCTGGCAATTGGCCTGCCACGCTCACGGCGACCGCGCCATCGACATGGTCCTCGATTGCTGGGAGGCGATGCTCGAGCGTTCGCCCCGCCACGACCATCGTCTTCGACTCGAACACGTCGGCACCATGACAGCTGAGCAGTTCCAGCGTGCAGCGCGGCTTGGCGTGACGGCCAGTTTTTTGATCGACCACGTGTATTACTGGGGCGACACCCTGGTCGACGACCTTTTCGGGGTGGAGCGAGGCGCCGCGTGGGCGAACACCCGCGCCGCCATCGACGCAGGCATGCGTATCTCGTTGCACAACGACGGAACGGTGACTCCTGCCGAGCCATTGCGCAACCTCGCGGTTGCGATCACGCGCACCTCGCGCACCGGTCGGATTCTGAACCCCGACGAGGCCATCACGCTCGACGAGGCGCTGCGTGCGCAGACTTTGGATGCCGCTTGGCAGCTTCAGGCTGACGATATCGTGGGCAGCCTCGAGGTCGGCAAGTATGCCGATCTGGTCGTTCTGTCGGCCGACCCGTATTCGGTCGATCCTGCCGAGCTTCCCAGTCTGACCGTTGAGGCCACCTACCTTGCCGGCGAGCAGGTGTACGAGCGTCAGGCTACTGCAGCGTGATCACTGTCATCCCTGGACGAATGTTCGTGTCCATCGTCGCGAGTGCCTGCGCTGCCTGATCGAGCGCGATGGTCCGTCCGATCAGGATGCTCGGGTCGATGTCGCCACGGGCGATTGCCTCGAGCATCGCGGGATATTCGTGCGCAGCCATACCGTGACTGCCAAGAATCTCCAGTTCGTCTGCGATGACCCGATCCATCGGAACCGGCGGTGTCGCGTGATCGGCGAGCATGAGCCCGACCTGAACATGCCTGCCGCGCTTGCGTAAGCTCGCTATCGAGTTCCA
>DATMTC010000016.1:0-1748 GCA_035565115.1 Microbacteriaceae bacterium
ATCCAGATGTCGGCGAGCCAGGCCAGCCCGACCCGTTCCAGCGCTGCCTCGGCATCGAGCCAGTCGACGGGCGCGGATGCCGTGCGGCCGAGCACGTCGATCGCGACCCAGTCCTCGCCGTCGGGGCGGATCCAGCCGAGCAGTTCTCCGTCGTCGCGGCGGTGCGGGGTCCAGTCGTCGGGAAGCATGGTTCGACCGTAGCCGACGGGCCCACGCGCACCAGCGACCTCAGTGCCAACTGAGCCGGGAGATTGGCGCCTGCGGTGATCTCGCCCGGAACCCCGCGCCGAAGGTAGCCGATCCGCGGAGGGCATCGAAGAAGGGCCTCCGGAATAGTCTCGGCTCCGCGCGAGATGCGCCACCCAATCACTCCCGCGTGTACACCGCCGGCGTTCGTGATCGAGCGCGTCCGAGAATCGGATCTGCTCAGCGCCGAGAAGGCACCGAGGTCAGACCGCCGACGAGCGGCGAAGCGGGAATGCGCTAGGCAGTCGCGAGCGTGGCGCTCGCCCTCGCGGTGGTGTTCTTCTTGGAGATGATCACAAAGGCGATCACTCCGGCGGCGGCTAGCGCGAGGCCGGTGACGAGGCCCTGGCCGCGCGCGTCATCGAAGTTTCCAGCCAGTTCCGAATGAATCCAGATATCGGGAACCGGGAAGAGCAGGGCGGAAAGGCCAACAATTAGTGAGGAAGAAATCGAGTCAGACAGCATTAGTCCGAAGAATGCCGCCCAGAAACAGAGCAGCGGGACGACCGCAATTGGCACGATGTACCACGTCGCAGGCACCGCCCCGGCCAACTCGAGCAATGTGATGGTTGCTCCACCCAGTCCTGCGACGATCACCAGAATGACCCACCCCACTTGACGCATGTCCAAACGCTAGTTCACGGCACAGCCTGTCACAAGCATGGCTGCATCACGTCGGCAAACGGGCCTTTCTTCGTTGCAGAGAGTGCTTGACGGCTCTCAATTGCGCCTCGTATGGTGGGCGGAATTTCGAGCACTGGGCTTCGAATCGATATATCAGGGGGGATTAAATGATTCGGTCGTCAATGGGGAAACTGCGCGGATCGGTACTGGCCGTGGTGGGTGTGGCCGCGCTTCTGGCCGCGTTCGCTACACCTGCGGCTGCGGCTGAGCCGGGGGATGGCATCGACGTTCAGCATTCAACTACGGGGGACAGTGGAAGTGGTGCCGTTAGCCCGGCGGGCGACGTAACGACCAAGGCCGCGATCTGCGACATTGGGATCATCTGCGGCTCCATCAAGAACGATGGTGGCCTCACGATCAAGGTCACCACCAAGTACGTCTCGCCGACATCGACGGGAGCGGGCGCCCACACTATGAACGTGCTTCCAGGCGGTCGGGCAACGGCCGTGGGGCCGGAGTATGACTGGGATGCATTCTGGGTGCCGAATGGGTACTGCGGTGCCTCCGAAGGGGGCATGTTCTGGAACTCGTACTCGACGATGAACAACATCGGCCGGACGACGGGCTACGGAACATGGAAGAAGGTCGATGACTTCGGGGCTGCGGTCAAGCTTCAGAAGGGCGGATGTCCTCCGAGCTGGCGGTGAGCCGGCCATATACACAACGCAGGAAAATCGCTGGGGGTTTCTAAGACCTCAGTGCGTGTACTCCATGAGATCCGTGCCGAGGATGCGGAAAGCGTCGTGCGCGCGCAGGCGGTGGCTGATCGACAGGTCGTCGAAGCACACGGTCAGCGCGTAGGCGATGCCCGCTCGCGG
>DATMTC010000017.1:0-4454 GCA_035565115.1 Microbacteriaceae bacterium
AACATCGAGCCGTGGAGCGGAAGCGCACCGGATGCGAAGCCGACAGAGCACAGGCACAGTGTGGTCGTCGAGGTTGAAGGCAAGCGGATCGAGGTGAGCCTGCCGACCAGGCTGCTGGCCGCGGGCGGCGCAGCATCCGCGGTTCCTGCACCGAAGCGGCGCAGCGCTGTGCACTCGGTTGTGACCGCCACAGGCAACTCTGTGACGGCTCCGATGCAGGCCACCGTGGTGAAGCTCGCCGTCGGCGAGGGCGACCCCGTTGTCAAGGGCGACCTCATCCTGGTGCTTGAGGCCATGAAGATGGAGCAGCCGCTGACCGCGCACAAGGATGGCACGGTCGCCGACATGAATGCGACGGTCGGTGCGACGGTGTCATCCGGGCACCGGTTGCTCAATATCGTGTAGTCGCCGCTTCGGTGGTCGAGTAGCGAGCGCAGCGAGCGTATCGAGACCCCGCGACCCGCCCTGTGGTCCGGAACCAAGGGTCGTCTTGCCAGGTCTCGATACGCGGCTCGCTGCGCGAGCAGCTACTCGACCACCGGGATGGTGCGGCACCTCCCGAAGCCCGGTGGTCGAGTAGCGACGCGAGGAACGAGCGCCAGCGAGCGTATCGAGACCTCGCGAGCGACCTTCGGGTCCGGACCGCAGACCCGGTTGCCAGGTCTCGAAACGCGGCTCGCTGCGCGAGCAGCTACTCGACCACCGAAGGTCAACCGGGCACCCTCCGGTGGTCGAGTAGCGAGCGCCAGCGAGCGTATCGAGACCCCGCGACCCGCCCTGTGGTCCGGAACCAAGGGTCGGCTTGCCAGGTCTCGATACGCGGCTCGCTGCGCGAGCAGCTACTCGACCACCGAAGGTCAACCGGGCACCCTCCGATGGTCGAGTAGCGAGCGCCAGCGAGCGTATCGAGACCTCGCGAGCGACCGTGGATCCGTACCGCAGACCCGGTCACCAGGTCTCGATACGCGGCTCGCTGCGCGAGCAGCTACTCGACCACCGAAATGTTGCGCAGTCTCGATACGCGGCTCGCTGCGCGAGCGGCTACTCGACCACCGAAAGCGCAACTCAGTCGATGCGACCGCCGGCCAGCGTCTCCTCTTCCTCTTCCGACTCGAAAGCTGCCTCGTCGATGTAGCTCTTGATCGTCTCCGTCGGCAGTGTGATCTTCACCGCGATGTAGTAGATCACAGCCGTGATGCCCAAGTTGATCAGGAACACCCAGAAGAACATGTTCGGATGGCTAGCCGGATCGAACAGCCAGCTCACCAGCGTCATCAGGACGAGCCACGGGATCACCCAGAACACGCTTGCCTTGATGTCAAGCGGCGGCCGGTCGGTGCGCTTGCGGCTGACCAGCTGGTAGATGACCAGGAACACGTATCCGATCAGGATGGAGATCATGAGCTTCTGGTTGGTTGCCCATCCTGCCCAGAACACGATCATGTTCGTGCTGTAGAACGCCAGGAACGGAATGATGTCGCCGCCAGGCAGTTTGAATGGACGGTTCTGCTTCGGCAGCCTGCGACGCATCACGGCGAGCACGAGCGGTCCGGTGCCGAACGACAACACGGTCGCACTCGTGATGAATCCCACGAGCTGCTGCCAGCTCGGGAACGGCAGCAACAAGATGATGCTCACCAGGAACGACAAGATCAGGCTCCACACCGGCACGCCGAACTTGTTGTTCGTCGCCAGCCAGCGCGGGCCGTTGCCGTTGCGACCGACCGCGTACGACACGCGCGAGGTCACCGTCGTGTAAATAAGACCGGTGTCAAGCGGGGAGACGATGGCATCGAAGTACAACACGTACGCCAGCCAACCGAGCCCGCCGATCATCGCGAGTGCAGCAAGCGGCCCGAAGTCGTTCTTGAACGCCAAGCCGGCCCATCCGCCCGCATGCGACAGCGCCGAAGCAGGAACCATCATCGTGAACGCGATCTGCAGCAGCGCGTACAGGATCGCTGTGATCCCCACCGAGCCGATGACGGCGAATGGGATGTTCCGCTTCGGGTTCGTCGTCTCGCCTGCCAGCTCGATGCCCTGACGGAATCCGAGGAACGAGAACGTGATGCCTGCCGTCGAGATGCACACGAAGATCGCGGCGAAACCCTTCGGGGCGAACCCGTGCGAGCCGAAATTGCCAAGCGACTGTGCACTCGTGGTCGCAAGCGCCGTCAGAATGAACACGACGATCACCAGCACGATCACGAAGATCTTCCACCACACGACCACCGTGTTGACCTGCGCAAACAGGCGCACGCCGAAGTAGTTGATCACAACGAACAGCGCTAGCAGAATGATCGCCACACCGATACCCAGCGGCGTCAGCACATGGGCGGATGCTCCACTGTCTTTGGCGAGAACGGTGAACGGCGCGTACTTGGTGCCGTAGGTCAGCGCTCCCTCTACCTCGATCGCGGGAACGGCGGCCGAGGCGATCCAGGTGATCCACCCCATCGTGTAGCTGCCGAACGAACCCCAGACCAGATGCGGATAGCGCACCACCCCGCCGGAGATCGGGAACATCGGCCCCAGTTCGGCGTAGCAGAGCGCGATCAGCACGATCATCACACCGGCGATCAGCCAGGAGAACACCGCCGCGGGCCCCGCAATGACCGACGCGTTGAATGCTCCGAACAACCACCCGGATCCGATGATCGACCCGATCGCCGCGAACAGCAGCCCGATCGGTCCGACATGTCGCTTCAGTTTGACTTCTGGGTGCCTGGATTTCGGCTGTTTGGTGACACTCGACATCGTCGTCTCCTCATCGTTCGGGATCCGTCCCGGATCTCGGATGGGATCAAGCGACGGGTCGCGTCAGGCTCAATCCCATTTGCACGTTACTCCTCGATCAGGAAATTACCCACAGCGACGCCCTGCGACACAGCGCCGAATGCGAACGAGCGATGCGGATGCTCAGAGCACGATATGCATGGCGCGTGCGGCCTCTGAGATCGAGCCGGTCAGCGACGGATACACGGTGAATGCGCGCGCCACCTGGTCGACGGTGAGTCGATGCTCGACGGCGAGCGCGAGCGGGAAAATCAGTTCGCTGGCACGCGGGGCGACGATGACGCCCCCGATCACCGTGCCGCTTCCTGTGCGCGCGAACAGTTTGACGAAGCCGTCTTTCATGCCGATCATCTTCGCCCGGGGGTTCGATTTGAGCGGCAGCTTGTAGATGTCGCCCTGAGCGATGCCGTCCTCGATCTGCTTCTGTGTCCAGCCGACGGTCGCGATCTCTGGCTGCGTGAAGATGTTCGAGGTGACGTTGCGCAGTTCGATCGGGTTGACGGCGTCGCCCATCGCATGGAAAACAGCGGTGCGGCCCTGCATCGATGCGACGGATGCCAGTGGAAGCAGATCGGAGCAGTCGCCGGCGGCGTAGATGTTGGGGATGGAGGTGCGTGCGACCCGATTGACCCGGATGTGGCCGCTCTCAGTCAGCTGCACACCGGCATCCTCGAGTCCGATCCCCGAGGTGTTCGGCACAGACCCGACAGCCATCAAGCAGTGGCTGCCCTCGACGGTGCGGCCGTCAGACAGGGTGGCCACGACGCCGTTCTCGGTGCGTTCAACCGACTGAGCGCGTGACTTCGAGAGCACGTTCATGCCGTTGCGCTTGAATACCTTCTCGATGACGCCGGCAGCGTCTGCGTCCTCGCCTGGAAGAACGCGATCGCGGCTGGAGATCAGGGTGACCTTCGATCCGAGGGCGGTGTATGCCGACGCGAACTCCGCGCCTGTGACACCGGATCCGACCACGATGAGATGCTCGGGCACGGCTTTCAGGTTGTACAGCTGGGTCCAGGTGAGGATGCGCTCACCGTCGGGCATCGCCGTCGGAAGGATGCGCGGACTCGCGCCGACGGAGACCACGAGCGTGTCAGCATCCACCCGGTCGAAATCCGTGCCGTTTTCTTGGGCCGTGGAGACGATGATCGCGCTCGGTCCGTCGAGTCTTCCCTCACCACTGATGATCTTGACGCCCATGCGCACCAACTCGGATCGCATGTCCTCTGACTGCTGGCGCGCGAGGCCGAGCAGTCGCTTGTTGACGGCGGACAGGTTGACCGCAACCTCCGGACGGATCGGCTTGCCGGACTCCGACCTGCTGAAGAATTGCACGCCGAGGTCCGCCGCATCACCGATGGCGTGCGCGGCATCCGCGGTGGCGATCAGCGTCTTGGATGGCACGACATCGGTGATCACCGCGGAGCCGCCGACGCCGGTGCGCTCGACGAGGGTGACGTCCGCGCCGAGTTGCGCGCCCGTGAGCGCCGCCTCGTATCCCCCATGCCCTCCGCCTAAAACGGCAATTCTCTGCTTACGCTCGAACTCAAAGGCCATGCGTCTATTCTCGCGTAGTCGCGGTGCCCCACAAAACACGCGGCGCTCGTGCAGGAGCGTGCTCGGCCGCAACCCGCGCGGCCGCACGCGGTATCACCCGC
>DATMTC010000018.1:0-4651 GCA_035565115.1 Microbacteriaceae bacterium
GAGCAAGGTTGCCGGGTCTCGATACGCGGCTCGCTGCGCGAGCAGCTACTCGACCACCGGAATGGTGAGGCGCGCGCGCAGCGGCCCAACCGGCGAAAGCACGGGTCAGGTGAAGTCGGGATCCGGCTCATCCGTGTATGCAGGCGCCGCAGACGCGTCCACCGGCCAACGCCGCCGGCCGTTGTTCAGCACACCACGGCTCTCTTGCAGATAGCACGCACCACACAGCGACTCGTATGACACCTCAGCCGTGCCAGCACCGGGTTCCGTCGAGGTGTCGATCGCAACCTGGTCGCCATCGAAGACGAAAACACCGCCGATCTTGCGGGCGTTGAACACGGCCTTGCGTCCACAGCGGCAAATCGTCTTGAGTTCCTCAAGACTGTGCGCGATCTCAAGCAACCGCCTGCTGCCGGGAAACGCCACCGTCTGAAAGTCTGTGCGGATGCCATATGCCAGAACGGGAATATCCTCAAGGATCGCAATCCGAAGCAGGTCGTCCACCTGCGCCTCGGTGAGAAACTGTGCCTCATCGACGAGCAGGCAACTGACATCGCGGCCGAACCGTTTGACCGTGCGCTCGCGATGCTGCTGAAATCGGGCATACACATCCGAGTCCGGGCCGACCAGAAAATCCGCCTCTCGCCGCACACCCAGGCGGGAGAGGATGCCGAGATCACCCTTCGTGTCCACCGACGGCTTCGTCAGCAGCACGCGGTGACCGCGCTCCTCGTAGTTGTACGCAGCCTGAAGCATCGACGTGCTCTTGCCGCTATTCATCGCGCCGTAGCGGAAATAGAGTTTTGCCACGACCACTATCGTATGCGTCCAGCCTGCGCGGCAACGCCGGGACGCGGCATCCGCATGCTCGGTGTGCGCTAGGTGAGGTATCCGTCTTCCGCAGCGCGCCGGATCATATCGGCGCGAGTGCTGGTCGGGCGCCCTGCCTTGGCGTACTTGTCGCGAATGCGGCGCAGATAGGTCTTCGCCGTCTCATACCCGACGTTCATGCTGGCGGCCACCTGCACCGTCGTCTTGCCCGACACATAGAGATTGAGTGCGACCTGTTCGCTTCCGCTGAGTTTCGGCCGCACCTGCCCGGATGCCTCCGACGCGCTGGCACCGCCGCCAGGCACCGCGTTGACCCCGGTGTCGAAACCCATCACGGCGCGCGCTTCGGCCATGACCGCACGCACCGGCTGCGATTTGGTCAGATACGCGGATGCGCCCGCAGTCAACGCTCGCGCACGGTCGGCGGCGCTCTCCGACGCGGTTAACACGATCACCTTCGCCCCGGCCGCGCGGCAGGTTCGCACTCGTGCCTCGATCGACACGGGTTCGCTCAACTGCAAATCCATCAGAACAAGGTCGGTCGGAAATGCGGCACTGTGCACCATTTCAACCCAGGTGCCTGCCGCGAGCACGAGTTCGAACTTCGGCTCGTGCTCCACGATCCAATTGGAGAGGCTGTCGAGCAACAGCTCATGGTCGTCGAGCAGCGCGATCCGCGCCCGGGCCTGCCGCCCATCACCGGAAGTTCTCGGCCAGGTCATAACTGAATCCCACCTCGATTCGGTTGGTGTCGATGCGCATTCGGGCGTCGGTTGAAGTCATGCGCAGAACGCTGAGATACGGCATGCATGCCCGACGGATGCGCCGGCGCGACGACGCGGACTCGATGCGGGCGATGAGCGTGAGGCGTGCTCGCTGTGGTTCGTGGCCGGCGCCGACGAGCCGATCGACGGGTTGTCGGTTTGCGGGGTCTCGATACGCGGCGCTCGTGCCTCGCGCCGCTACTCGACCACCGGGGTCCAGTGCTGTCACCGTGGCCCGCGCGGACACAATGGCCCAGTCGGATGAGTGGGTGAGTGTCATCAGCAGCGCCCCGAATACGGCTCGCTGGTCGGCGGTCACCGCTGCGACAGCTTGGCGGTCGCCTGCGGCGGTGACCACAGCATCCGGGTTGGGCATTCCGGCGCGTCGCACGCTGTCGTCGAGCCAGCTGCTGTCGAGGGTGTCGACCGTTTGCATGCGCATGGTGCGCGAGATCACTGCAGCGGCATCCGAATCCGTCGAGGTGATCTCGCCGTGCGCGAGAATCCGCTCCAGAAGCGGGGCAGCATCCCGATTGAGCACCGTGACGAATTCCTGCTGCACCGAGCGGCCAACGCTCTCGCTCACCTGCGGTTCGAGCGCTTGCATGCTCGCGCGAGCCCGGTCTTGCCAACGGCCAATGGCCTTCAGCATCGAGTGCGAGTATGCAGCGGCTCCGAACGCCATCGCAAGCGGCGGCGTGGCGGCGACCAGTCCGTAGACGACCGGGGAGACAGCGACCGACAGGAATCCGAACTGGATGGCGGCGGCCAGGCCGAGAACCGCGGCCGCGGCGCATCCGGCGATCAGCAGTTCCCGCACCGGACGCAACTGCGCCATGGCGAGCAGGAACAGTCCGGTTACGATTTGTCCCCAGTCGTCTTGGACGAGCCGGTTGTGCCCCCAGGTGGCGGCGGTGAAACTGACGGAACCGAGCAACGCGAGGCCGAGAACGCCGACGAACACCGCGCGGGTCAGTGGCGCTCGACGGGGCAGACTCGCCCAAACGAAGAGTGCGGATGCGATCACGACCAGTCCCACGCCGAGCCACGCCAGTGGCTGCTGGCTGAACTGTCCTGCATGCCAGAGTGTGGCGCAGATGGCGTAGACAACGGCGATCGAGCCGGCGATAGCGGGGAGTGCCCACACTGCGTACGTGCCAAGCGGGTCCAGCTGCTGTGGAGTGCGGCCGGGCGTCACGAGGTGCGCTCCGCGATTTGTGCTGCAGGCGCTGCGGCAAATGCGGCGGATGCGGCAGGCGCGGCAGGCGCGGCAGTTGCTGGCGGTGCTGCCGGTGCGTCAAATGCGGACAGTGCGGCAGTCACGCCAGGTGCTGCCGGTGCGGCAGTCACGCCAGGTGCTGCCGGTGCGGCACTCATGATGCGCCCTTCGTGCTGTCGGAACGGTCAGCATCCGCCGCCGGTACGACGATTGAGATCGACGTGCCCTCCCCGGGCGCGGAGAACACGACGACGCTGCCGCCGACCCGTTCTATGCGGTCACGAATCGCATGCTGCAGACCGAGTCGATCGGCCGTCGTTGCGGATTCGTCGAAGCCTCGTCCGGCATCCAACACCATCACCGACACGTCGTCCGCTGTCGACGACAGGGTGAGCTGCGCCGAAAACTGACCAGAGTGCCGCAGCACATTCACCAGGCACTGTCGCACGGCGAGCGCAACGGCACGAGCGCTTTGGGCGTTCAACCGACCGATCACACCGCGATCGCCGCTGACGTCAACCTCGAGCCCGTCGTCGCGTGCTTGCTCCACCGCGGTGGCGAGCTCGCTGCCCTGCCAGAGCGCGTCGACCGTCTTGGCGTGCGCCGCATCTCGCTCGAGGGCGGCGGTGCGATCCCGGCCCCACGCAGCGAGATCGCGCTGAATGCGCTCGCGATTCTTCGCGCTCAGCGGCCCCGGCGGGGCACTGGCGATCAGGGCGAGTTGATTGAGGGCGGTGTCGTGCAACTCGGCAGCAGCATCGGCCGCGAGGTCAAGTCTGAGAAGCGAGCTCTGCTCGATGCGCATGGTGCGCAGGATGCTCGCCTGCACGCCGCGCTGGGCATTGCGGCTCAGTCCATCCAGCAGCATCACGCCGACAATCATCAGATAGAACCCGAGCGAGATGGCACTGAGACGGAACTCGCGCTCGGCCACCATGGTCGAGGCGAACACGGCCACTTCACCGCAGAAGAACCCAGCGCTTGCCCAGATGATCCCGAGCATCGCGCCGGAACCTGTTCCGCCGAGCAGGATGAGAGCGATCACGGGGAGCGCCACGACGAACAGGTCGGAATTCACGTATGACTGGTTCTGAGCCAACAACGTCAGCGTGTACACGAATGTGCTGCCCATGCCGATGATCAGCGTGGCAACCGCGAGCGGCACCGTGCGAACACGGGTCAGCGCAATCAGCATCGCGCCAAGCGGGAGGATCGCAATCACCCCGACCCACGGCACTCCGAAGGCGAGCAGCAGCCCGTTCGCGTTCGAGGCGGTTGCTGCATCCTGGCCGTGCTCGGCCGCGTGCTGCGCACCTACGCCGGCCGCACTTGTGACTCCAGGAACGATGACAGCAACTACCGCGGCGAGCAGAATGACGAGGGCAGCAACCTGGGCGGCGCTCGCAAGCGCGCGAGCGTTCGCCTTGCGCGACAAGTGGCCCGGCAGACCCAGCGACATCGACTCCCCCGATGTTCATGCTCGTTCGTGAGTGTTCGTACGTCTCTGCATGCGGCCGCACACCGCATGTACCCCTCTGATGACAGTACTGTACCCCGCACTAGTCTGTTCACTCCTCTCGCGTTTGCTCCGCGCTCGTTTGCTCCGCGCTCGTTTGCGCCGCGCTCGTTGACGGTCGCGGCCACGGTTGCGGCCAAGACCACGGCCACGGCCACGGCCACCGTCACACTCACGCTCACGCTCACGGCCCGGTCAGTCTGTTGGCCGTCAGTACAGGGTCGGCTGCGAGTCCGACGCGGGCGCAGATCCGCGACTCGGTACCGGGCCGCGCTTCGGTCGGCCGTCGCCGGCATCCACGAAGCGCACGTTGCGGGCAGC
>DATMTC010000019.1:0-4162 GCA_035565115.1 Microbacteriaceae bacterium
TGCCGGCGGATCGCGGGAGCGGGACGAGATACTGCTTCAGCGGCGGTCACGTCGTTGTACCTCCAGATCGAGATGGGTGCGAATCAAAGCGGGCTCGGAGTGTTCAGATAGACCTGAAGTTGGTCTTTGATGGCCGACATCGCGCCCTGAGGCGTGACGGCGAGTTGTTGGGCAAGCCCGAGCTGGGCGCCAACCGTGTTCTCGAAGGTCGACCCAGATCCTCCGTACCATGCCGGTGCGTCATAGACGGCGTGCTTCGCTGCCGACGCGTAGTCAGCCTGCGGCTCGAGCTTCTTGTACGCCGCGCTGTCCAGCGTCGGCAGGTATGCCGGGATGTGGCCGCCCTTCGCCCAGGTCAGCGACTGGTCCAGCATCGATTTGATGAACCCCATGGCCTGTTTGCGCTGCTCTGGTGAGCGATCTTTCCGAGGAAGAACGAAGGTGTGCGAGTCGGCCTGCGCTGCCGGCTTGTCGTACAGCGTCGGAACGGGCACCATACCGAATTTCAGACCCTTGATCGATTGGGCGGTGGTGATCTCCCACTCTCCCTCGAGGTAGAAGCCCGCCTTGCCTGTGAACATCTGGGTCTGCGCTCCTGCGTAATCCAGCCCCTTGTTGAGCCAGCCCTTCTTCACCCAGCCCTGCATCCGGCTGACCACCGTGTTGAATGCGTCTTCGTTCACGGTGAGTTTGCTTCCGTTATCGGAGATGAACGGCGTCACCCCATTGATCTGGTGGTACAGCGTGGTGAACACGCGCCACGGGGTGGCTGTCTCGTTCACGTTCGCGACGGTGATCGCAGCACCACCGGTGACCTTGCTCACTGCCCCGAGTGCTGACTCGAACGCATCCATGCCGTCGAGCGAAACGAGTTTGCCGTCCCGGTCGATCAGCCCCGCCTTTTTGCAGACGTCTTGGTTGAAGAACATGACAAGCGGATGCGTGTCGAGCGGAATCGCGATGTTCTTGCCGTCTGTCTGCTGCGCGGCCCACGACTTCGGGTTGAAGTCGTTGCTCGACAGCCCGACGGATGCGAGATCGGCTTCGGTGATCGGTTCGAGGATGTTGCCGTCGTACAGCGGCTTCGCCCTGGTCAGGTGGGAGATCGCGACGTCTGGTGGTTTGTTTCCGACGGTCGCGAGAGTGAGCTTGGAGTAGTACGGGTTGCCCCAGGCGAAGACGGTGGCCTGCAGCGACCCTGATCCGCCGTGCGTCTTTTCGTACCCGGCCTCCATGGTCTGCATGCGGCTGCCGTCACCACCGCCGAAGAGGTTCCAGAAGATGAGCTGTTGCGGGTTGAGCTGGCTGCCGACCAATCCGGCGGCGAGCGGGCTGGTACATCCAGCCAATGCCAGGGTTCCAGCCGCTGCGAGACCGCCGGTCAGAAAACTTCGCCGCGTTAGCGCGGAAGCTCTGTTCGTCGCCATATTCGACCTCCTCGTCGCTCCGGCCCATCGACCGGCGTTCTGCGCTCATCGAGCGCGCTCAAGCACCCATTACAACGATGTAGCGGTTAAGCAGAAGTAAAGCGCGCGAACTTGTTCGTGTCAATACCTCGCAGCACACCCCGTCGATATTCCGCACGGTACGAGGCTGCGACAAGCGAGTATGCTCTGGGAACGTAGACGGGACGGTCCGGAGGGGATAGTGCGCGCAACGGTCAAAGACGTCGCCGCTCGCGCCGGCGTTTCGCCGAAGACTGTGTCAAACGTGATCAACGGCAAGGTGTTCGTCAAGCCGGAAACTCGCGAGCGCGTCGAGTCCGCACTGGCCGACCTCGAATACGTCCCCAATCTCAGCGCACGTGGACTGCGCAACGGCAGGTCGGGTGTGATCGCGCTTGCGCTTCCAGACCTGGCAACCGCGTACTCGTCAGAGATGGCGCATTTCTTCGTCGAGTCCGCTCACGCGCGCGGCTGGGCTGTGCAGATCGAAGAGACGGCGTTCCGGCCGCGTCGTGAAGACGAACTGATGTCACAAGCGCGCGCCAACCTGATCGACGGGCTCATCCTGAACCCGATCATCCTGGCTGACAGCGCCGTGGCTCGCAGCAGCGCGTTGCCGCCTGTTGTGCTGATCGGCGAGGTCGAGCAGACCGTCACTGATCAGGTCTGGCTCGACCCGATCGCCGCCGCTTCAGACATGACCGAATACCTGATCGGCCGCGGCGCTCGACGTATCGCGATCGTCGGCGCCCCGGCGCAGCTCAACACCGCAACGGCGAGGCTGCGCACCGTGGGCTATCGAGCAGCACTGAGCGCGGCTGGGATACCGCTCGACGAGCGTCTCGAAATCAGTTGTGCATCATGGACACCGCGCTGCGGAGCCGAATCCGTTGCCGCGTTTCTCGCTCAGGGGTACGACCTGCCTGACGCGTTCTTCTGCTTTACGGACTCCCTCGCGATCGGCGCCCTCAGTGCACTCTCGGCCGCAGGCATCCGCACGCCGGCCGACACCATGGTTGCCGGTTTCGACGATGTGGCCGAAGGCGAGTTCGCGTCGCCGCCTTTGACCACTGTTGGGTTTGATAAACGCGCGTATGCAGACGCCGCGCTCGATCTTCTTACGGCCCGCATTGCCGACCGATCGCATCCGCCCGCGCTGGTCACGATTCCCCACCGGCTCGTGCTGCGTGCCAGCACAGGGGAACCGCGGTCGTGAATCGGGCGGCCGCCAGGCGACGTGGCACAATTTTCACTTGCGTCGTGATTACAACGATGTAATGATCGTGTCTGAGCGACGTGCTTCGCGCGTGCGCCGCAGACGTCAGTTTCGTATTACTCGACAGCATTACTCGAAAAGGAGATCCATGACCACCGCCACTGTCACAATCGACCGAGATTTCACCATCGGCCCCGTTCCTCGGCGGATCTTCGGCTCCTTCGTCGAGCACATGGGGCGGTGCGTGTACACAGGCATCTACGAACCGGGCCACGAAACGGCCGATGAGAACGGCTTCCGCGGCGACGTGCTCGAACTCGTCGGCGAGCTCGGCGCGACGGTCATCCGCTACCCTGGCGGCAACTTCGTCTCCGGATACAACTGGGAAGACGGTATCGGGCCGGTAAGCGAACGTCCTCGTCGGCTCGACGGCGCGTGGCACACGGTCGAGTCCAACGCCTTCGGCCTGCACGAGTTCGCAGCTTGGTCGAAGAAGGCCGGCACCGAGATCATGGAGGCCATCAACCTCGGCACGCGCGGCGTCGACGCTGCGCGAGAGATCGTCGAGTACGCCAACCACCCAGGCGGAACCTATCTGAGCGACCTGCGCAAGAAGAACGGCTCGGCAGAACCGTTCGACATCAAGCTCTGGTGCCTCGGCAACGAGATGGACGGGCCGTGGCAGATCGGACACAAGACGGCAGACGAATACGGCCGACTCGCCCAGGAAGCGGCGAAGGCCATGCGATTCGTCGACCCGTCAATCGAACTGGTGGCGTGCGGAAGCTCCGGAAGCAAGATGCCGACCTTCGGCGCGTGGGAGCAGACGGTGCTCGGCCACGCGTATGACGAGGTCGACTACGTGTCGTTGCACGCGTACTACCAGGAGCACGACGGTGACGCGGCGAGCTTCCTGGCATCCGCGGTCGACATGGACTACTTCATCGACTCGGTGGTCTCAACTGCAGACGCCGTGCGCGCCCGTGGCAAGCACTCCAAGTACATCGATCTGTCGTTCGACGAGTGGAATGTCTGGTACCAGCGCGGGCTCGAAACCGAGGATCAGCCAGACCAGATCACGGCCTCCGGTGTGTGGCGCGAGCATCCGCGACTGATCGAGGATGCATACAACGTGACGGATGCTGTCGTCGTCGGCACACTGCTCAACTCGCTGCTGCGGCACGGCGACCGAGTGAAGATCGCCAACCAGGCTCAGCTCGTCAACGTGATTGCGCCGATTCGCAGCGAAGAGAACGGGCCGGCGTGGCGCCAGTCGATTTTCTGGCCGTTCGCTCGGATGGCCGAGCTTGCCACTGGGCAGATTCTGCGCACGGCGGTCACGAGCGACAAGTACGCATCAGAGCAGTTCGGCGACACCGACCTGGTCGATGTCAGCGCAACCTGGGACGAAGAGCACGGCCGTGTTGCACTGTTCCTTGCGAACCGCGGCCTGGAAGACCACGCGTCGGTCGACGTTGTGCTGCGTGGGCTGACCGCGGGC
>DATMTC010000020.1:0-1605 GCA_035565115.1 Microbacteriaceae bacterium
CGCGCCGGATTGCGATTCCCGAGGCTTCGACTGACAGAATCACTCAGGTGAGGACACTACTGACCGCAGGCGCGCTCGCGCTCGCCTTCTCCCTCTTCCTCACACCATTGTTTGTGCGCCTGTTCAGGCGGCTCGAACTCGGTCAGTTCATTCGTGACGATGGCCCCAAGTCGCACCACGCCAAGCGCGGCACGCCCACAATGGGCGGCATCGTCATCATGCTGGCAACCCTGTTCGGCTTTTTCGTCTCGGCGCTCATGTACGGCGGAGACGGCATCTCGGCGCCGTCACTGCTTGTACTGCTGATGCTCGTCGGCATGGGCTGCGTCGGGTTCGTCGATGACTTCCTCAAGGTGCGACGGCAGAATAGTCTCGGCCTGAGCGGCTGGGCCAAAATCGGCGGCCAGCTGATTGTTGCGACCATATTCGGCGTGCTGGCGATCCAGTTCCCGAACTCCGCCGGGCACACGCCAGCATCGATGGCCATGTCGGCCGTCCGCGACATCCCGGCGCTTGACCTCGCGAAGATCGCCACCGGCGTGCCCGTGATCGGCGTCATCCTCTACCTGATCTGGATCAACGTTCTCGCTGCGGCGACCACTAACGGGGTCAACCTCGCCGACGGCCTCGACGGCTTGGCCACAGGAGCATCCATCCTCGCCATCGGCTCGTTCGTCTTCATCGGCTTCTGGCAGTTCAACCAGTCCTGCGCTGGCGGCGGCGCCAAGTGCTACACCACGGACGACCCGCTTTCGCTCGCGATCGTTGCCGCTGCAATCTGTGGAGCCCTTGTCGGTTTTCTGTGGTGGAACACCAACCCGGCCAAGATCATCATGGGCGACACGGGGTCCCTCGGACTCGGAGGCGCCCTGTGCGCGCTTGCGATCGAGACCCGGACCGAACTGCTGCTCCTGCTGATCGGTGGCCTGTTCGTCATCGAGGTCGGGTCGGTGATCATCCAACGCCTCTATTTCAAGCTCACGCACGGCAAACGCATCTTCCCGATGACCCCGATTCACCACACCTTCGAGCTGATGGGCTGGCCGGAAATCACCATCGTCGTGCGGTTCTGGACCATCGCCGGCTTGCTCGTTGCAGTCGGCGTCGGCGTGTTCTACCTCGAATGGCTGAGCTAGAGGCCGTAAGTCGGCGATTCCGATTGGGTCTGTCTCACGAGCCGAGCCCGGCGACGAGATTCACGGCCGCGGCGAGGATGACGGCGCCAAACAGGTAGGACAGTAGGGCGTGTTTCAGTGCGGCTGCGCGAATGGTCGTCGATTGCAGGTTCGTGTCTGACACTTGGAACGTCATCCCAATGGTGAAGGCCAGGTAGGCGAAATCGGCGTAGCGGGGTGCGGTCTTCTGATTGAAATTCACCGGTTCCGGATCATCGCTCGAGCTGGGGATTTCGGCCGGTTTGTGCTCGCCCGACGCGTGCTCATGCTCGTCCGACGCATAGTAGAGCACCGCGTATCGCAGCATGTAAAGGGTGTGCACGAAGAACCAGGACAGCACAACACTGACGATTCCCACCGATGCCAGCAACGCCTTTTCCGCCGGGGTTGTCGACTTGGCTTGCGTGAGAACGAAGACCAGCGCGACCAG